>NZ_CP108042.1 GCF_036173065.1 Rhodococcus sp. NBC_00297 | reverse complement strand
TCGTCGAGCAGATCCGGGCGCAGGTAGTGCTGCATCACCCACAGCTCGGCGAGAGAGTTCGCGACCGGGGTACCGGTGGCGAAGGTGGCCGCGCGCTCGGTGTACTCCTCGGGCGGGATGCCCTTGGTGATCGCTTCCTCGCGCCGCATCGCCCGCAGGTAGTTCAGTTTGAGGTCCATGTCGGTGGCCCGGTGCGACCCCTCGTTGGCCAGCTCGGTCACCCCGGAGGCGCGGGCGAGGTTCTTGAACTCGTGGGCCTCGTCGATGAACAGGTAGTCGCACCCCGACGCCTCGAACGTCAGCCCGCGGTCCTTCCCGGCCTGTTCGAGCGCCGTGTTCAGTTTTTCCTCGAGCTTGGCCTTCATCGCTTCGAGTCGCTTGATGGTGAGGTCGTTGTCGGCGTCGACGAGCTCCGCGCTCAGCGACTCGACCTGGGCGCGCATGTACTCGGCCTTCGTGCCGGGATCGACACCGATCGAGGAGAACGCCGAGCGGGGCACGATGACGATGTCCCAGTCCTGCGAGGCGGATTGCGCGACGAGCAACCGTCGCCCGTCGGCGTCGGTCGCCGCGGACCCGGAGAGGATCCGCGCACCGGGATACCACTGGCCGGCCTCGCGGACGACCTGGTCGATGATGTGGTTGGGCACCACGACCCACGGCTTGTCGGCCAACCCGAGGCGCTTGAGCTCCATCGCCCCCATGAGGATCGTGCCGGTCTTGCCGGCCCCGACGACGTGATCGAGGAGCACCGTCGGCTCGGAGACGATCCGGGCGGCGGCGTTGCGCTGGTACGGATACGGCGCGTACTTCTCCCCGAGGCCGGGGAAGCTCATGTGCTCACCCGAGTGGACGGGTGCGACGAGGGAGTTGAACTTGTCGTTGTAGATGTCGAGCAGCAGCTCGCGGCGTTCCTCGTCCGCGTGCAGCGCCCACTGCCCGAACTCCTGCGACACTCGGCGGGCCTTCGACTGCGCGGCGCGGGTCGCCGCGTCGTGGACCGCCGGTGCGCCGGCGGATTCCTTGAACTCCTTGGAGCTGGCGATCTCGATGGGATCGCTGTTGAGCAGATCGGTCAGCAGTTCGGGCCAGTCGTAATCGCCGGCGCGCATACCGGCGTTGCTGATACCGCGGTCCTCGGCGGGCCGGTGCTCGAAGTTGAAGCTGGTCGACCACTGCCCTTTCTTGGGTACCAGCGCCCACTTGAGGTTCTGAGCACACATCCCCTCGTAGGTGCCGACGGACAGCGACCACCGTCCCGACGCCCGTTCGATGGTGACCCTCACGTCGTCGGGCACCTCGAAGGTCTCCCGGACGAACCGGGTGTAGACCTCGATCGGCACCCACGGGGCACCGAGGGAGACGTCGACGTCGGTCTTGCGCGGCGGGATCACCGCGGTCAGTGCGTCGGCGTTGGCCTGATAGCGCGGGTCCAGCGCGGCCAGCTCCTCGGCGTCGGCGAGCTTGCGGCGCACGTTGCCCGAGAGGTAGCTCGATGCCGACACCCACCGCGTCGGGTCGCTGAGGGTGCGGAACGCGCGGCCCTCCATCGCGGTCTCGGCCTGTTCGGTGGTCGTGCCGAGCAGTTCGGCGATGCGTCCGACGTCCAGGCGGGCCTGTTCGTCGAGGCTGATGGCCATCGCCTCGTCGAGGGTGTCGGCGTGCGTGCGCAGCTCGCGCGAATGCAGCACGTCGGTGTGGAAGATCGCCGCCTTGCGGGCGGTCCTGGTCTCGTCGTCGAAGTGCTCCAACGCGAGAACCTGAGCGAACGTGGGATCGGTGCGCAGAGCCCTGCCCAGGTGGTTCTGGAGCTTCGTCGGGGACTTGGGGTTGATCCATGCGTCGTCGGAGAGTCGGTCGTAGACGTCCTCGGGAATCTCTCCGGCGTAGGGGTCGCCGGCGACGCCTTCGTCCTTGCGCCAGGTCTCGATGAGCTTGTCGAGAGCCTTGTCGTGCTGCGCTTCGGTGAGGTCCTTGGGCACGGTCATGGTGTAGCGGTTGATCGGGCCGTAGCGGGCGACGTAGGTGTCGTACTGCTCACCCAGGATCTCCCGCAGCGCCTGGCGTTCATTGGTGCTGGTGTTGCCGTCGCGCTGAGCGGTGATGAGCGCGTGCGTCGTGTCCCGCAGCGAGAGCAGCTCGCCCCATTCGGCGACCTGCTTGGCGCCGCGGGTGTTCACCGTGTCCCAGGTCAGCGAGTCCCAGCGTTCGATGGTGCCGGCCTGCTCATCGTGCCGCAGCGTTCCGACCGCCAGCTCGTCCTCCTTGGCGCGGCCGACCGCGAGGAGACCACGCTCGAAGTCCTCGCGGCTGGGACCGAGGGTGTCCCGCCAGGAGGCGGTGTGACCGAGACCCGCGTCCTTCGCGGTGTCGACGATCGCGGCGAGCGAGTCCTCGACCAGCGTCGGCAGGTCGGCCCCGGCGCGGGCGGCGACGGACAGGGTGTCCTCCCCGTACATGCCATGCCCGACCCGCAGCTCACCGAGCACCCATTCGGGGTGATCGGTGTAGACGGCGTTGATCGGTACGCCTTTGTCCTCGCCGGTGTCGTCGAGGGCGGTGGCGTTCTCAAGGCCGAGGAATCGCTCGGTCATCGGAGCGGGCTTCTTGCCGTCCTCGCGGCGACGCAGCACGAGAATGTCGGTGACGACCTCCGTCCCGGCGACCCGTCGGAATGCGTTGGAAGGCAGCCGGACCGCGCCGACCAGGTCGCCCAAGGCGGCGATGTCGCGCCGCGCCCGCTGGTTCTGCGCGTCGAGGGTGTAGCGGGAGGTCAGGACGGTGACGTACCCGCCGGGGGCGGTCAGCGCCAGCGACTTGACGATGAAATGGTTGTGGATCGAGTGCTTGGCCTGGTTGTGCACCGGGTCGTAGAGCCGGTAGTCACCGAACGGCACGTTGCCGATCGCAGCCGTGAACGAGCCCTGCGGGACGCTCGTCTTCTCGAACCCTTCGGCGCGGATCTGCGCCGACGGGGACAGTGCCGCCGCGATCGAGGCGGTGGTGGCGTCGAGCTCCACACCGACCATCTGCGCCGACGCCGGAGCGTGGGCGATGAACGTGCCCGCACCGCACCCCGGTTCGAGCACCCGGCCGCCGGAGAACCCGGCCCGGATCGTTGCGTTCCACATCGCGGCCGCGATCGCCGGGTCGGTGTAGTGGGCGTTGAGGATGGTGCGCTGTGCCTGCCCCCACGCCGTGTCGTCGAGCAGGTCGCGGATCTGCTCGCGTTCGGCCGCCCAGTCGGGGCGGCGAGGATCGAACACCTGCGGGGTCGCACCCCAGCTCGACCAGCGGGCCAGCACCGCTTGCTCGGCCTCGGTGGCGTAGCGGTCCTGCGCAGTGATCGCGGCGAGTGTGCGCAGAGCGTCGACGTTCGCCCTCACCCGCGCCTTCGTCCCGGACGGCACCAGTACCTGTGTGCCCGGGCGGAAGTCGACAGGCTCGACGGTGTTCGCGCTGTGGGTCTCGGCGGTCACGGTCTGCTCGACCGTGCTCGCAACCGGTTCCAGCGCAACCGGTTCGGGTGCGGCCTCGACGGTTTGAACCACTTGCGGCGGTGCGCTCAGGAGTTGATCGACGCGGCGGCCGTCGATGGACAACAGGTGCCGGTTCTGGTTGCCGAAGCTCACCGCGGCCGCGTGATCCTCGCGTTCGAGGGTTTTCTGGTTCTCCTCCGGGATCAGGGAGATGTCGCTGTCGCGGCGCATCCCCAGCAGCGCCTCGGTGATCTGGTCGTCGGTCAGGGTGCCGGCGAGGTCGGCGCGGATGCGCACCAGCCGCACCGACGCCTCGTCCTCCCGCGCGAGCCGCCCGTAGGCGTCGCGCACCAGCTCCGCCGGTGTCGGCTCGGCGGCAGGCGTCGGCGTCGGGGTTGGGGCCGCTGTCGGGACCACGGAGGGGGCCGGTGCGGCGGTCGTAGCCGTTGCTTCGGCGACGAGCTCGGCGGGGTCGCGTGGGGCGGGCAGGGGTGAGGCACCGATGTCGGCGCCGGTGGGGTCGATCGGTGCGGCCCCGTCGGCGTCGAACGCGAACAGGTCCAGTTGGGCGTCGTTCTCGCTGCGGCGGGTTACTTTCCGCTTGCCGCGTACTCGGCCACCCTCTCGTCGAGCAGGCTCGTGAACGATGGATACAGCGGGTGTTCTCGGGACGTCGGGTACGGCTGGTCGTCCTCGATCCTCGCCTGCAGAAGGTGCACTGCGTAGTAGCGGAACCTCGACGGCTTCTCCTCCCACAGCAGGTCCTGCAACTGCCGCGTCGAGGTCGCCGGGTCCTCGCAGTTCACCGGCTGGCGCCACCGTTCCGGGTTGCTCCTGTGCACCTGGATCCGCGCTCGGTCCCGCTCCGCTTCCGCTTCCGCGCTCTCCTGGTCCGGCGGGTACGCCTCCATGTCCTCCGGGAGCTTCCCGTAGATCTCCTCGTCGATCACGAAGTCCGTCGCCTGCGCCCACGCCTGATTGATCAGACCCACCTGCTCCGAGTGTGGAGCCGGGTGCCCGTTCTCCCGCACGTACCGGGTCAACACCTGGTCCTGCATGTGGACCTTCATGTTGTCGATCCGCTCCGCGATCCGCTCGCTCTCCCTCTCGAGAAACTCCTGCTGATCCTCCGGGCTCAGCTCCGCCGGCAATCCCACGTGCTCCAGGTAGAGCTTCATCACGTCCTGCGTTGTCGGGTCGATCATGGGTGTCACTGTCCTCTCCGTCGGCGAACAAATCGAGCTGGTTGTCATCTGAGTTCTTGGCCACGAGATCGCGCTCCTAGTCGGCGGTACGTCACCGGCCGCGGCCACCGCGCACGGTGGGGGCCGTTATCGTCGTCGTCGGCCGGAGCGCGATCTCCGGCCGCTACAGCCCTGGTGGGTCTAGCCGGACCCACCAGGGCCCATGTGGTGCTTGTGTCAGGTATCGGGAACGGTCAGTCGAGACCGTCGAACCACCCCGGCGGCGGCGGGAGCAAGCTCGCCCGCAGCGGCCGGGTGTCGGTGTGTTTGTCCTTGCTGCACTGGTACATCGGCCCGTTCTCGGGATCGAGCAGCACCCGCAGGTGCGGGTCGGCGTCGTGCACCCACCACGCGGACGGCGCACCCGGGTTGTCGCTCGCCTCCGCCCCTTCCCACGCCAGCCACAGATCGCGCAGCCGCCGGACGACCTCGTCGTGCCGCCACCACTGCGGGCAGAAGACGCGGCCACTCTTGCCGGCCGTCCCGGACAGGCGGCGGGCGATGGTGGGGGAGTACCAGCGGTCGAACCACTCGAACATGGACGCGTACTTGCGTTCCGGCGCTTCCTCGGTGGGTGCGGCCTCGGCGGCGGCGTCGTCGACGCTCACAGGAACGCCTCCACGCCGTCGGTCTTCTCGGTGCCCGCAGTCGCGGCAACGTCGTCGGACTCGTCGTCCACGTCGTCCTGGTCGCTGTCGGTGACGCCGTACGTGGCCAGCGATGCCCGGATGCCGTCGGCGTTGGGTCCGTCGGACCAGTAGACCTTCTCCACCAGCACCGGCCGGTTGCCCGAGATCTGCACCAGTGCACGCGTCTTGGGGATCGCGGCGAGGTCGTCGACCGTGAGGATCGGTTCCTTCGACCAGGACTGCGACCGGGAGGTCGATCCGGAGGCGAACATTCCGCCGTTACGCGAATTCGACCACCGTTCGACGTCGTGGTCACCGACCAGCGCGGACAGCTCGGAGAGAGTGTTCTTGTCCTTGAGGCCGCCGCCGTACCAGAGGAAGTTGGCGGCATCGAGGAGCTGCTTGACGCCGACCTGTCCCCACACCCGCTGCGCCTGGGAGAGGTTCTGCACCACCGTCATCACGCAGATGCCCTGCGATCCGAGGTGCGAGTACCAGGCGGGCAGCTCCGGGAGACGGCACACGTTCGCGGCCTCGTCGAGGACGGCGAGCATCGGCACCCGCAACCGCCCGAACGGGCTCAGCCGCGCGGTGCGTTGGGCGGCGTCGATGACCGACCCGATCAGCGCGGTGGTCAGCGCGGAAGACGAGTCGGGGCCCTCCTTCGACAGTGCGTAGAGGGTGTCGGTGCCGGCGACGAAGTCCTCGACGACGAACTCGTCGAGGCTGTGCGGGTAGCGCACGGTGCGGCCGATCGCGGTGTCGATGTAGCCCTCGTGGGAGAGGTCGACGCGGCTCGGTGGGAGCACGCTCATCGCGTACGACTGCTCTTCCAGCAGTCCGATGAAGCGCCGGGCCATGTCGTACAGGCCGTCACGCTGACGCGGGTTCAGCCCGCGGACCGATTCCAGGCGCATCGCCACGATCTGATGCCCGTGCCGCTCCAGCAGTCGTTGGGGGAGTTCGTTCTCCTCGTCGGAGAGCCACCCGTAGACGTGCAGCAGGTCGCCGCCGCCCGAGGCGGCGGCGAACATCATCTGCGCGAGCAGCTCCTGCGCTCCGCCGTCGAAGTAGGCGTCGACACGGGCGGAGTCGTCGCGCGACGCGGCGGCGAAGTAGGAGGCGAGCTTGCGGGCCTTGACGATCGAATCGACCGAGCGCAGCGGATTCCACCAGAACCCGTCGTCGCCGGTGGCCGGCCCCTCGGCGATCGCCTGCAGGTCATAGCGCCACACCCGGCCCAGTTCCTCCCGGACCCCGCGGGTGTGGTCGTGGCCGTCACGCTTGTTCGAGGTGAACAGCGCCGCCCCCGGTGCCCCGCAGAGCGCGTCGATCGCCAACGCTGCCGTCTTGCCCATACGAGGCCCGGCGAGGGCGAACAGCATGTCCTCCCAGGACATGAACAGCTTCTCCCGGCCGCGTACGGTGCGCCCCACCACCGCCCCGGTGTCACTGTCGGAGAGGGTTTTCACCGACGCGAGGTCGGGGCGGAGCTGACGTGCGCGGGTGCGGGCCTGATTGCCGGTGACGCCGGTCAGCTCCGACGGCGACGCCATCAGCTTGGCCTTGGCGTCGACCGCTGTCGTCCCACGCCCGCGGCGCAGGACAGCGATGCCGATCAACGCTGCGACGACGATGATCGCTGCGAGGACCAGGACGACGGTGGACAGTGTCGGCCACGTCAGGGAGCCGGCCGCGACCTCGATCAGCGCCTGGACCGGGTTGCCCGGCACCAGTGCCGCGGTGCCGGCGGCGGCGTGCCCGGCCCACAGTGCCCCGTAGGACACCAGTAGAAGAGCGATCAGTGCCAGGATCCCCGCCAGCGGGAGCATCGACGAATGTGTGCCCGCGCCGCGGGCGGTCGCGGCGTTCTTGGCCATCACAGGTCCACCCCGTCGTCCAGGTTCCGAGCCCAGGTGCGGTTGAGTTCGATGATCTCGGCGACGTCATCGCTGTTGTCGAGGTACTGGCCCGTCGCGGCGACGCCGGTCGGCGGAGCCGCCAGCTCGGTGCGGGTCACCGGCTCCCAGGACGGTTCGACGACAGCGTCGAGTGCGTCCTCGGCGACGGTCTCGAACTCCGCGGCGAGCAGCATCTCGAGTGCGTCGCTGCCCGCCGGCTCAGGTGCAGGGGAGTCGGTGCCGGAGTCGAAGTCCGCGCGCAGGTCGTCGACGTCGACACCGGAGTCGGCCAGGCGCTCGTGCCATGCCGATTCGTAGGCGTCGGCGCGCATCGACGCCATCAGCGCGTCCTCCGACGGTGCGGTGTCCATCTCGGCGCGGGCGGTCGCGGCGACCACCGCTGCGGCGCCGGCGCAGGCGGCGAGCCTGCCGATCGAGGCGTCGGTGGCTGCGGGGGCGAGTGCGGACGCACCTGTCCATTCGCGTCGCTGTGAGCGTTCGATGCGGGTGGTGCGTTCGTCGAGACTGCGGCGGGTCACGGCCTCGACGGCGGCGGCGCGGGCACGGACGTACGCCTCGCGGGCGATCCGATTGTGGTCCGAGTTGCTACTGCGAATGTTCGACATGAGGGGCCTCACTGGGAGCGTCGGCCAGCTCACGACCCGGTCGTCCCGCGCGATGCGAACGCGCAGAGACCACGGTCGTGCTGGATGGACGCTCGACCGTGACCCTCATCGACGGTCGAACAGAAATCAGCATAGGGCACCCGACCCGGTGCCGTGAAGTGTTGCCGCCGCACCGCACACACGCTTGGGTGTGCGATGGCTCAGTAGACCCCGTGTACCTCGGTGAGGTGGCGCTTGAGGGATTCGAGCCTCATGGCGTCCTTCTGTAGTTTCGCGAAGGCCCCTTGGACGGGCAGGGAGTCCGAAGTCGCTATCGTTCTAGATCTGAGCGTTAGTAGAGAGCCACCCTCTACAGGCATTAGCCAATTCTTGGTGCTGCAAGTCGACTTTGATGTTTAAGCCCTGCGGATGGCTCCACCCGCAGGGCTTTCTGACCCATCTAACGAAAGTACTACTATGCGTCCGAGACGGTGAAGCGGGTGTTGCGGTGGGCGGGGTTCTGCAGCTCGTCGAGAATCGCGACCGCCATGGTGCCGGCGGTGGTGTGAGACTCGCCGTCGGAGGCGGTGAGCAGCTCGTCCTTACCCAACTTCGGGGTGGTTGCCGGTCCCTCAGCGGGGAACGTCGCCTGCGGGGAGATCCCCACCCAATTGACGGTCCCGACGGTACGGAGGTAATCAAGCTGCTTGAACTGTTCTTCCGGAACGTTGATCCAGGCCGCGGCATCAGGGATCTCGCGGAGGACCTTAATGAAAGGCTCTCCGGTCGCCGGATTCGCTAGCGAGCCAGCGCCAAGGATGAAGACTAGGCGCGGGGTTTCCTCCCCTGCTGCCTCTTTGAGCTGGCGGGACAGGTCGGTGTGCAGATGTGCCTGGTCCGGGGAGGTGGCGAAGGCGTTGACGACGGCATCGTAGCTTGCGATGTCCTCGGCGGTCAGCTCAAAGGCATCTTTTTCCACGACGTTGACGTCCTTACCGAGGATCTCCCTGGCGCGATCGGCGCTGCGGACGAGTGCCACAGGCTCTTCCCCGCGACGTACTGCCTCGCGGTAGATTTCCTGGCCGGCCTTGCCGGTCGCTCCGATGATTCCGATTTTCATGACGGTCCTCCTGGACACTAGGGTGAAGTAACTCCAACCAGGGATCGTCCTGCCGCATTCCGGTCTCCTAGAAGGTCAGTCACTCGGCACACCGGAAGATTGAGGTCCGATGGTTCCCGTGCTCTTGTCCTGACCGCCCATGTTGGCTCGGATGACGAATCCTTCGACCAAAGCCGCGATCTGATCGACCGGGTCGTCTACCGGTTCATGTTTCGGGTGGGGCTGCGGCGATCATCCGCTGCTTCGCCGCCGCAATTGCACCCGCCGCACCAGCACCACGCGCCGGGGCGTCCGCCTCGCCGTGGCTTGGATGGTCTAGGAGGTCGAGTTCGCGTTCCTCCGCCGAGTACGGCACGTCCTCAACACGTCGGGGAAAGCGCGACGGTAAATCGTCACCACCGCTTTCGCCAACAGCATCTCCTCGGGCTACGACTTACTTCCGATTCGAGGTGGCCGTGCTGATCTTGGTGGCGGAATGAACTCCATGCGTAATTGACCACGTCGTCGACCCTGCTCGCCTGAGGGCCGCAGTCGACACAGTCTCGCTGAGTCCGGCTTTGGAATCGGCCCCCCTCTGACGTCATCTTCGTCCAGTGCAATGGTTCGCCGGCTCCGGCTCCGGCTCCGGCTTTCGTGTCGTGGCCCGTGCGCAGGACTCCCATCGTGGCCCTATCTGCCGCCGCGGTCCATGCTGGGAATCGAGCTTCCGCCCTCGGTCTTCTGCCTGTGGCCGTAGGCGTGGCTGTCGGCCTGCGCATGGAGTTGGTCTGGTAGGTCCCGCCTCCTGGGTTGTCGCTACTGACTGTGTCAGGGCGGAGGCGACGGACCTCCCCCCGTGTCGTCGCGGGGGCGGCCGGCCTCGCGTGGCCTGTCACGTGGGCGGTCTAGTACCCACGAGACGAGCACGGTAAGAGTGGGCGCAAACCTATCTGAACTGCGAATATGTCATAATCTCAATTATCGGCAGACAATTAATCATCTGGTAGTGACTGGCTTAGAGTTCGCCAAGCACGTGAATAGCTAGCTGACCGACCGGGAGTTTCGTTTCGTCTTTGTGCTTAATCAGGGCGGTCGAAGGATCGAACGTCCCGGGGGTTCGATCCTGCAGTGATGCTCCGAATGGCGCGTTCGTTCGGCTGCGCGCGCACCACTGGACGATCGGAACTCGACGACGGCTGCGTGGACTCCCCCGCGGCTCGGGCCACCGGGGGCTGCACGCGCCGCTCGGACTGTCGCCCCCGGTCCGCGCGCTGTCCGCGATCACCCACGCGTCTCGGTTCCCGTCTGTCCTTCGATCCGCTTCCGAACGGCCTCTATGGTCCGAGTACTGCCTTCGTAGTTCCCCACGAGCCTGGGGTTCGGCCGTACGGCGACTTTCTGACGCGGGGCGCCAGATTTGTTCTGGGGGGTCGTACTCATTGTAGTCATGGCCACTTCCTCTACAGATCGATGATAGCCGCGGCGAGCAGCACGAGTACAGAGATGGTGAGGAACCCGGTGGTCATACGCAATCTGAACAGCTTCTTCTTTAGGCGCGCCTCTGTCTCCTGATAGATCGGGATCAAGGTGGACGCGATCTCGAACCGACCGGTGTCTTCGTCCAACGCCGAGTACTCCTCCAGCACGACCAAAGGGTCGAGGCCGGACGCAGTATTGGGCGCGATCACGAGGGCGGCGGTGATGGCTGCCACGCCGGCGAAGGCGGCTCCGACTATCTCAAGGACGGCGACTCCAGCCGGGTTACGCAGGACCAGTCCGACCAACAGCCCCGCGAAACCAAGCAGTACCCCGCCTCGTTGATCGATGCTGGTAACTCGACGTTCTTGCGAGTCGAGAGTGCGTTCGATGGTCGCATGCACCATCTCGATGGCGGGCAGGGCCACCTTGGCGTCCGCTTCAGGTGTCCGCAGGTGTCCGCAGGTGGCGCGGTTCGCTCAGGTGCGCCTGTATGCGCGCCGCCGCGCGGCCCAGAGCAACTCGAATCATGTTTGCGGAACTCACTGCAGTAGTAAAGCGCGTCGCCCGATCGCGGCGGCCGGGCGAGGTCGTTCATTTCCTTCCGAGCGATACATCGACGGTACCGGCCGCCGATAGAGTCGTGATGGTGGGCGTGCGCCTGCCAGGATCTGACGAAAACACCGTCACCGCAATCCACATTGTGGGTCGCTACACCGCGGTGGGACCCGCCGACGGAGGGTGGTCCAGTGTGAACGACGCAGTGCTACGGCTGCACTGAGAGGGCTCAGGCGCAGTTTCCGCGCCCACTTCATGCCGGTCCGTCGTGATCGCCAGTCGAGACCAACTGCGTGCGGTGAAGCGCGCGAGCGACGCGGTGGTCGACGGCGAGGTGCCGACGTTCCAGACCCTGGTTCGCCCGCGCGTAGGCGGCCAGGCGTCTACTGGTCGGGACGAATCGGCCTCGTTCCCATCGTCGGGTAGGTCGGTTCACGACGTCGAGCCGAGGATCAGCGGCCAGAAATCAGCGGACAAGGATGCGAATACTTCAACGGCCGGTCGGACGACCGTCGGTGTCACTCCTCAGCTGCAACCCCGCTGAGCTCGGGCTCGGGATCGTGCACGACCAGGTTCTTGGGATCACGCCCGTCCCCGCAGACGCCGCAGCAGTCGGACGGGCCAGCCGGGTTCGAAGTCGGCGCGTTGCGCGGCGACGGCGCGCTGATCGGCTGCTCGTACACGCTCGGTCTGCCGGGCGCTGAGTTGGCGGTGCCAGTCGACTTCACCTCGGGTGATGAAATAGTGCGAATTGCAAGGGAGCGCAGTAGCTGCGACGGACGGCGACAGTGAGATGTTGCCGTCGAACACGACTCTGTACCTGGCAGGTGCGAGTTTGACGGCGACCTCTCCGCCGCAACCGCATGCGCAGAGGTGCACGGTCATCGAGTACTTGGTCGAAACGTAGAGCACGCCGGGGGTGAGTGGCGATGGGAAGCTCTCGACGAATTCGGCAGCGAAGTGGTCGGTCGGTGTCATGCGGCGTCCCCGTTGCGTATTTCGTTCAGGAAAAGCTTGTACACGGTCTCGCTCGCGGGCGTGTGCGTTGCGTAGTACCCAAGCGTTCGCTTCCACTGAATCACGGCGAGCAGGGCATTCAGAGCGTTCAGATCGGCGACCTGGATGTTGGTGCTGTAGTCGTCCTGTCCCGGTGCCGCCGCGGGAGTCACCGGCAGAGTGCTCGTGCTGCCGGGCGGAAAGTGCGTCGACTTGATCAGTCCCGTGAGGCCATTGTCGCCCTGGCTCAGACCCATGCCGACGTCGATGAACCCGATTTCGCGCTCCCGCAGCCAGGCCATGATCGCGGGGCGTTGGTCGGCGTCGGCGGCGGCCAGGAACACGAAGGTGGAGTCCTGCAGCACGCTCAGGTTGGCTGCGGTCAGCGCCTCGGGGTGGGCCTCGACGCCGGTGTGCATGTGCGAGTACACCTCCGCGAAGTACTCCGCCTTGTTCGGGCGGGTTTGAAGTGTCTCGAGCGCGGCAGCGCCTGGCGCGCGGAAAGCGTTGTGATTCTCGAACACGTCACCGTCGACAAGGATGATCCGATCAACCCAAGTTTTTGCGACCTGATCGAGGATGTAACTACCGGTCCCGCCCACCCCGACGATGGCCACTATCTGGCCCCGGAACAGGTTGTTGAGCGTGGTCAAGCCGGCGCGGGTGGCATTGGTGTCCCGGTAAACGAACGGTAGGCCGTCCTCGACCATCTGGAACGCGGCGCCCGGTGTCGCGGTGACATCGGGATTCACGTGCCGAGCAGCGTCGCGCAGGATGCGTGCGTAGTGGCGAACTTTCTCGTGGATGCCCGGATAGACCCCGTTGGGTGGCTTGAAGGACAGCATGAAGCTGGACACCTCGCCTCCACCGATGTCCCGCCGCTCCGCGCTTCCAAGGGACGAGCCGCGTTCGTCCAGCGGCTCCTCGCCGGCGAAGTGAATTCGATGGTCGCCACTGGCGTCCGTGACCGTCCCAACGCTGTCATCGACCGGCAACACCAGTTTGCCGTCCAAGTGCAGGCCACTCACCGACAGATACGGGAGTGCCCGAACGATCAGGTGCCCGGTGTGCAGCTGAACGTCGTAACCGTCGGCGAGCAGTCGGGCGATCGGACCATCAG
Organism: Rhodococcus sp. NBC_00297; assembly: GCF_036173065.1. NCBI lineage: Bacteria > Bacillati > Actinomycetota > Actinomycetes > Mycobacteriales > Nocardiaceae > Rhodococcus > Rhodococcus sp. NBC_00297. The sequence continues at coordinate 188,655 of NZ_CP108042.1, read as the reverse complement.
GATCGGTTTGCGGATTCGACATCGAAGATCATTCCGTCCTTGATTCGTACGTCCTCACCCGGGCGCAGTGACTTGTCCTTCCCGTGCCCGCGACTGAACTCCACCGTGGTGCCGGCCGGGTCGTAGGGCTGTCCCGGGAAGGCCAGTTCAACGACCTGTTCGAAGGTGATCTCTTTCTCGTCCCACTGGTTCTGCTTGGTGTTGACGACGATTACTGCCGCCCGGCCCTTCTCCTGCGCCTTTTGAACGTCCGACATCACGTACTCCGATCTCCGGCGCTGGCCGGTGCAATTGTGTCATTATCGACTCGATGTATCGACTGTAAAACATTGCGCGTCGAATTTCAAGCAATGCGCCGAATCTGCAACACTGCTCCGTGACGGTAGAGGAGACCTGTGACAAGAACGAAGATCGATGTACGAGGGCTATATGGGGCTCTGGATGCTGAGCGCACCACCCGAGGTCTCTCGTGGCGCCAGCTGGCCAAGGAGGTCGGAGTCAGCCCGTCACTGCTCTCGCGACTCGGAAACGACTTGCGTCCCGACGCCGACGGCTTCGCGACGCTGGTCCGCTGGCTCAACATGCCGGCCGAGCAGTTCATGATCGACACCGACCGCGACCAGGCTGTGCGGTCGGAACCTGACCTTGTCACCCAGCTGACACCGCTTCTTCGAGCTCGCCGAGACCTCGATAAACGCGATATCGCCTACCTCGAGGACGTCATACGCGCGACGGTGCGTCACGTGCAAGCATCGCGGGAGGGTCTTGAGTGACGGCAAGGCGCAGTGTCAACAAAGCCGCATGCAAACGGCTGGCCGCTGAGCTGCGTGCCGAGATCGACCTCCGCCCGATGGAGGCGCTGAACCCATGGAAACTCGCGAAGTTGTACGGGGTCAAGATAATTACGCTCAGCGCTCTCGGCATCGATAGCGACGTCCGAAAACATTTCACGATTACCCGCCCAGAGGTGTTCTCAGGAGCTCTCGTCCCCTTCAGTAACGGCGCAATCATCGTCGAGAACGATGGGCACTCGGACGCACGTCGCCGCTCGACGTTGGGTCACGAACTCGCCCACGTCGTCGGTGAACACAAGTTCGGCACCAGCCTCGTCAACGAACGCGGCTGCCGGTTAACTGATCAAGCTCAGGAGGATGAAGCAGCCGAGATCGCCGGTGAATTGCTCATCCCGTTCGAGGCAGCCAAGCAACTGGCGCGCCGAGAAGCTACCGATGAGGACGTGGCTCTTCAGTTCGAAGTCAGCGTCGAGCTGGCCCGGTGGCGTATGAATGCGACCGGTGCCCGGATAATTGCTCGTCGTCGTTCAGCTGCATACCGGAGAACCTAGGCCCGCCGCTGTGCGCCTAGGTGCGAGGTCGGGCTGAGATGCAACCGCGGCACACCGCCGCCCGTGCTGTCACGCTTCCCCTGGTCCGTCCGACAGCCACGGGTCTGTGGTGGCGCCGGTGTCCACATGGCGGCGGTAGATCTCGACTTTGCCGGTGATGACCTCGAGGCACTCGGAGATCGAGGCGAGCTGAGCGCGGACCCGCCTCTCGTGCTCCTGCAGCAGACACAGCCGATCCGGCTCGTTCCCCGGACGTTGACGCACGAGAGCTGCGAACCGGCGGAGCTCCGCCAGCGGCATCCCGGATTCGCGCAACTTCACGCACACTGTCAGCCACTCCACGTCGGTCTCGCTGTAGACCCGTCGACCACCTGGCGTCCGCTCGATCGGATCGACCAGAAGCTCGTTGCGTTCGTAGAAGCGCAGCGCGTGCACTCCGATACCGGTCTGTCGGGCGACGTCGCCGATGGACAGGACGCCGGCGCGGTGATCGGTGGACATGGATGCCACCCTGCTCTTGACCTAGACGGCGGTCTAGCTCTTACCGTCGAGGGCATGATCACATCAGTGGAGCAAGCACCCCTGGAGATGCCCTACACCGCTGCCACCACCTCGGAGGAGGTGATGGAGGGTGTCGATCTCACCGGCACGGTCACGGTCGTCACCGGCGGATACTCGGGCCTGGCACTGCACACCACCACCGCGCTGTCTCGCGCCGACGCCCATGTCATCGTCCCCGCCCGACGCGCCGACTCCGCCCGCGCCGCTCTCGACGGCATCACCGGTGTGCAGGTCGTGCAGATTGACCTCGCCGACCAGAACAGCATCCGCGCCGCCGCAGCGACGATCGCGGACTCCGTCGACCATGTCGATCTGTTGTTCGCGACCGCCGGCATCATGGCCACCCCACTCGAACGCACGGCTCAGGGGTGGGAGAGCCAGTTCGCGGTCAATTATCTCGGGCACTTCGCGCTCACGATGCACCTGTGGCCGCTCCTGGCGGCGGAGGACGGGGCGCGGGTGGTGCTGTACTCCTCCGCCGGCCACCACCACTCCCCCATCCGGTGGTCGGACATCGACTTCACCGACGGCTACGACAAGTGGCAGGCTTACGGTCAGTCGAAGACCGCGCTGATCCTGTTCGGCAAGGGACTCGCGGCGCTGGGCGCCGCGGACGGGATCGAGGCGTTCTCCCTGCACCCTGGCGCCATCCTCACCCCGCTGCAACGCCACCTCCCGCTCAAGGAGCAGATCGACCTCGGGTGGGTCGACGAGGACGGCAACGGCATCGACACCACGTTCAAGTCCGTGTCGCAGGGCGCCGCGACAGGACTGTGGGTCGCGACGTCCCCCGATCTCACCGGCCGGGGCGGTGTGTACTGCGAGGACTGCGACGTTGCTCCCCTCGCACAGCCGGGTGGCTCGATGGGCGCAGGCGGTGTGCAGCACTACGCCGTCGACCCGGAGGAAACAGCCGCGCTGTGGGAGGAGAGCCGACGACGCACCGGACTCGGACCAAATTTTCGGTGACGAACGCCGCGGTGCGCGACTACTTGTCGTGCACCGCGGCGGAATCAGGCTTCACCGGTTTGACCCCCGTCAGTAGTGGGCCTCAGTGGTACTCGACGACGGTGTGTGGAAGGTAGTGCCGTTCCAGTTCTGCGATCTCGTCGGAGGTGAGCCGGACGTCGAGGGCACCCAGCGCCGCAGTCAGGTGACCCGGGTTGGTCACCCCGACGATGGGTGAGGCCACCGCCGGCTTCTGCAGCAACCAGGCCAGAGCCACGGCTGCCATGGTCGTGCCGCGTGCGACGGCGACCGCTTCGACCGCGTCGACGACCTGCCCGTCCGTGGATGCCGTGGCCGAGTAGAAACGCTCCTGGATAGGGTCGCCGGCAACTCGTCGCGTGCCGTCGCTGCCTCTCGCCCGCGCCAATCTGCCGCGGGCGAGAGGACTCCACGGGGTGACCCCCACCCCCTGATCGGAGCACAAGGGGATCATCTCGCGCTCTTCCTCGCGATTGATGAGGTTGTAGTGGTTCTGCATGCTGACGAACGCTGTGAGGCCATGGGACGCGGCGTAGTGCTGGGCTTTGGCGAACTGCCATGCATGCATCGACGACGCGCCGATGTAGCGCACCTTCCCGGTCGCGACGAGGTCGTGCAGTGCGCGCATCGTCTCCTCGATCGGGGTGGTCGGGTCCCATCGGTGGATGATGTAGAGGTCGATGTAGTCGGTGTCGAGTCTGCGCAGGCTGTTGTCGACTTCGGTCATGATCGAATGGCGCGAGAGCCCGCCGGCCAGGGGCCCGTCGTGCATGGGTTCGAACACCTTGGTGGCCAGCCACCACGACGTTCGATCGGCCGAACTCGCGGGCGGCATGCCCGACGATGCGTTCGCTGTCACCGAGCGAGTGAATGTTGGCGGTGTCGAGAAAGTTGATGCCGGCGTCGAATGCCAGTCGTAGCAACGGGAGTGCGTCGTCGCGCGGCAGTGGGAACACGTGGAAAACCTCGTGCCGTGGACGACGTACAACGTTCAACAAGAGTCCGTCGTCATCACCATCGGTCAGGCGCCGCCGGAGCCGGTGCTTCCCGCGATCAGCGATCTCACGGACGCGTTCGGCAGCTGAGGCCGAGACCGGGCCGTTCGCCTCACTCCGGACGGCCCGGTATCAACGCCACCGGGTTCGCCACGATCCCGGTGGGTCGGCATGGCGCCGATAGATCTCCGTGTGCGGGAACGCCTTGGCCCGGATGTACGCGTCCTGCCACAGCTGTTGCGAATCGGTCGACTTCGCGACAGCGCGTTGCGAGTCGGTCACCGGGAAGTGGTACCGCACTGCGTCCATCAGCGTCTGCTCCACAGTCAGGATGCGCCGCAATCGGAGCCCCAGACCGTCCAACCAGTCGACCGAGAAAACGGGCCGCGCGTATGCCGGGGGGCGCGGTCCGTGTTACATCGACACGCCACCGGAGACCTCGATTCGTTCCCCTGTCGTCCAGCGTAGCTCGGAGGACACCAGGGCCGTGATCGCGTCGGCGATGTCATCGGGGTCGCCTACCCGGCCGAGAGCGGTCTGCTCGGACAGGGCCGTGCGCATGGCGACGCTGTCGCGCATCGCCCCGCCGTTGAAGTCGGTCGCGGTCGGACCCGGAGCGATCGAGTTGACCCTGATGCCCCGCGGACCCAGTTCGAGGGCAAGGCTGCGGGTGAGGGTTTCAAGTGCCTTCTTCGACGCGGCATAGACGGACGTCGCTGGGCTGACGTGTCTGCTGAGCGAGCTCGACACGTTCACGATGCTCGCTCCCTGCGACAAGTGAGGTACCAACGCTTGCGTGAGAAGAAGCGGACCGCGGACATTGACAGCGAAGGTGGTGTCAACGTCCTCGGCCGTGATCGCGCCGAGAGGCGCGAACAGGCCTACTCCCGCGTTGTTGACCAGTACGTCGATTGTGTCGGCATTCCACTTCTCGTCGATGCCGGCAAGTGCCGATGCCGTTGCTGCGTCGATGGATGCGGGGTCCGCGACATCGACTCGAACCGCAATGGCCTCGCCCCCGGCGTCGACGATGGCGTGCACGATGTCGCTGTCACCGCTGCGCGAGGCTGCGACGACTCCGAATCCTTGTCGAGCTAGCGCGAGCGCCGTGGCTCGTCCGAGTCCTCGATTGGCACCTGTCACGAGGGCGATACGGGTCACTGCGGCTCCTACGTCAATAAGTAAATGGATACTTACAACTAGGCTAGGCCCGATGACGACGTCCGTCAAACCCGACGGAGCAAGGAGTGAACAATGGCTCGCGACGCCGACGCCACGAGGGCACGGATCCTCGCCGCAGCGACCGACGAGTTCGCCGCACACGGATTTGCGGGAGGGCGGGTCGAACGGATTGCCTCCCGGGCTCGGAGCAACGTGCGCATGATCTACGCGTACTACGGCGGCAAGAGCGGACTGTTCGACGCGACCTTGTCAGAGGCGTTGCGTCGCATGGCCGAGAACGTCCCTCCCCGTCCCGATGACCTCGCTGGGTGGGCCGGCGAGGTGTTCGACCATCACCAGCGCTTTCCGCAGGTGCTCCGTCTGAGCATGTGGGCTCGACTCGAGCGACCTGAGGCCACCGCCGAGCCGTCCGACGTCTATCGAACCAAAGCGCTCGCGCTGGCGACGGCCGCTGCCGCGCCCCTCTCGGCTGTTGACGTCCTGGTATTCGTCTACGCCGTCGCGCAGGCCTGGCAGCTGTCGCCGGAAGGCCTGACCGGACTCGCGGAGAACTCGGACGGCGAGAGCGGAGTCGCTGCTCGCCGCCGTGCGGTCGTTACCGCCGTCGAACGTATGGTGCACGCCCGACTCTGAACAGCCGGCGGCGCCACCTTCACCCATGCCGTCGCTGCCATCGCTCCGGCCGCCCGCAGTGCCTCCACTACCCCCGCCCCGTCCGGCCGCGAGACCAACGCGACCGGCTTCGGGGGACGACGCCGACGTACCTCCCCCGCCCCAGTTGCTCACCGCGTCGGAGGCTGAGCGCCTCATGGGCGTCAACGCGCAGACGGTACGAAAATGGGTCTCACGCGGATTGCTTCACCGCAGCGGAAAGCGGGCAGGGCTGCGGTGCACGACCGCGCCGACCTCATGCGAGTGCAGCGTGATGCACGACGCCGAACTGCGCACCCTGCCGTCTACTCGGAGTTGTACATCCCTCACTCGTACTACAACCGGCTCATCACCACCGATGAGGTGGCCCGACTATTCGACGTCGCGCCGTCGACCGTGCGCAGCTGGGTACGTCGAGGCCATCTACGGGCCGATCGGAGAGGCTCTCGAGGCTGGCTCTTCAAAGGTGGGCACGTCTTGATCGCCTCTCGGACGCGCCGCGACCGAGCGACCCGCCCGAGAACAGTCGACCGTGCGGATTGACCCCGCCCACCATGCAACCCGCTCCCCAACCGGAGCGGGTTTTTTCATGCCCGAAGCGGCATGACCGACTCCGCGGCGAGCCACGCTGCGGTCCACCCACCACAACCGTGGTGATCACCCCCAAGAAGCGGAGGTGCGCACGATGCTCGTAGTCCTCGCGAACAGTCCCGTGCTCGTCCCTGCTGCTGTCGCCGTCGCACTGCATTTTGTGCTTCGGCTACTCCCCCTGATCTCGGATCGCGCCAACAAGCGCGCCGTCCGTCTCGCCAGGGCGAAGAACAGCACGTAGGACAAAACGCCGACCTCTTGAGGGGGGACAAGTCTGCCCAAAATTCCTCGTAAATCCCCAGTTCAGCGTCTTAATAGGACTTCGCGGTGATTCGAGGCACGCCGAATGCTCGTGGCTCTCGGCGATCCGTATCCGCTCTCACGACTCGGCCTGCCAGGATCGTGTGACTGTGAATGAGGCAAGGAAGTAGCTGGATTCACCGGTGCGGCAGGTGCCGGCGTAGTCGCCGATGGCGAGAAGCTGCGCTGTGGGATCGATCTGCCATCGGCTGTATCGGCACCGGAAGTCGGCGCGGTCTTGCTGTGCGTCGACGATGACGTTGGTGATCAGGTGTCGACTGATCGGTGCGGTCTCGAACAGGTGGCCGTAGTGTCGGCCGATCGCGTCGCGGCCGGTGATGGTCGTACCGGCGAAGTGCACGTCGGCCCTCGCCAGTAATTCCGCCACCGCGTCCGCGTCACGTGCGTCGGCAAGCTCGGCGTACCGGCCCAGGAGGTTGTCGACCTCGTGGCGCACATCGGCGGGTCGCAGTGCGCTCACAGCGACCACCAGTCGAGCCGCGACGTCGCAGGGTGGTGGGTCACGCTCGGGTGCAACCGGGCGAGCTTGCCGCGGTAGAACACCAGGGGGCGGTGATCGGTGTACTCGACGTCGGTGACTGCGGCGAGCATTCCCACGTGATCGCCCGCGTCGAAGATCATGCTCGGCGTGCACTCGATCCACGCGCTCGCCGACACCAGGCGCGGGGCGGGGCCGGATTCGGTGTCCCACTCACCGCAGTCGAACTTGGCGCCGGTTCGGGAGGCGAACCCGTAGCAGACGTCGCCCTGCGCTTCGGAGAGCACGCTGACGCACAGGTCGGAGGCCTGTCGGAGCTGGGCGAAGGTGTACGACTGGGCGGCGGCGAAGAATCCGATGATGGGCGGATCCGACGATACCGACGTCAGTGACCCGACGGTCATTCCGACTGGTTCACCCTCGACGACCCCGGTCACCACTGCCACCGAGGTCGGTACGCGGCCCAGTGCGCGCCGCAGCCGTGACGGGTCCAGTGCAGTTCGGGTGGTGGCGGAAGCTGTCATGTCGGGTTCCTTCGTCGGGCAGGGCTCGGGTTCTGGGAAGTGAACCGCGCAGAGAACGGCGCTTTCTTGCGCGAACAGTCGCAGTGATCGCCGTCACTTTGGGCTCGCTGCACGCCCAGGGATCGACACCGTGCGCTGTGCACGGTCGCAGCGGCCCGAATTGGCGGTTCCGCACGAGAACGTGGGCGGTGGCCGGCGTGACTATGTGAGCCACGCCCCATTCGGGTACAGATTCTTGGAAGGACCACACCTCATGACCATCACCGCGGAACGCCCCACCACCGACGCGCTGCTCGGCCCTTCGGTCGAGCTGCCTCGACGAGCGGAGGGGCTACTGGACCTGCTGCGGTCGAACGCATCCCGCACCGAGGCCGAACGCCGGGTCGCGCAGGAGAACATCGACGTACTCGCCGCCGCCGGACTGTTCAAGATCTCGGTCCCCAAGCGTCTCGGCGGCCACGAGGCGGACTTCCGGACGTTCCTCGAGGTCACCTCCACGCTGGGCCAGGCGTGCGGGTCGACGGCGTGGGCTGCGACGTTGATGAACGTGTGTGGATGGTTGATCGGCCTCTACCCCGATCAGGCGCAGCGCGATGTCTTCGACGCCGACCCGGAGGCCCGGATCTGCGGAGTGGTCGCCCCCAACTCGACCGCGGTCGCTGTCGACGGCGGGCTGCGCGTGACGGGCAAGTGGGGATTCGCGTCGGGGTCGCTGCACTCGCAGTGGGCGATGCTGGGTGTGCCGGTGGTCGACGAGGGTGGAACGCAGATCGATCAGGGTATGGCGTTGATTCCGATGAGCGAGTTGACGATCGAGGACACCTGGTACGTCGCCGGTATGCGCGGCACCGGAAGCAACACCATCATCGCCGAGGACGTGTTCGTCCCGGCGCACCGCATCCTGTCCGTCACCGCCGCGATCGAAGGCTCCTACCCCACCGAACACAAGGACGAAGCGCTCTACCGGTCGGCGTTCGTCCCGGTGCTCGCGCTGGTCCTGGTCGGCCCGCAACTCGGACTCGCCCAGGGCGCCCTGGACGTGGTGAAGGGATCCTTGGCGAAGGGCCGCGGGATCTCGTACACGTTCTACGAGAAGTCGATCGACTCCGGTTCCACACAGATCAACATGGCGAACGCGGCGTCGCTGGTCGACACCGCGATGCTGCACTGCTTCCGGGCGGCCGACGACATCGACAAGGCGGCGCAGTCCCCCGACTACATGAGCTTCGACTCCCGCGCCCGGGTGCGCATGGACGTCGGTGTCGTCGCCACCCGCGCCCGCGAGGCGATGGACCTGCTGCTGACGGTGCAGGGAGCAGGCAGCTTCGCCGAAGTCTCGCCCCTGCAGCGGATGTGGCGCGACCTCGAGACCGGATCCCGGCACGCGGTGGTGAACCCGGCCATCGCCGCCGAGGCGTACGGCCGCGCGATGCTCGGTGTCACCGAACAGGTCACTCCGCTGATCTGACGCATCCGAGGTCCGCGAAGACGACTGTGGGGGCCGGTGATCCACCGGCCCCCACAGTGCTGCCGCAGGAGCGATCACCGCAGGCGGACGAACACTCGCAGCTGACGCCGGGTCGGCAGGGATGGCCCGGCGGCGCTGTGGTCAGAACACAGCGTCGCCGTAGATGTCGACGAGCACCAGCGCGGTGTGCAGCGCGTGGCGACGCTCGGTCACGTCGTGTCCGAGCAACTCCGATGCCCGTTTGACCCGGTAGGCGACGGTGTTGCGGGAAACATGCAGAACCTGCGCAGCGGCGTACGGGCTCGACTCGTCGTCGAAGTACTGCAGCAGGGTCTCCCGCAAATCTCGGGCCTGGTGCGTGGGCTCGGCGAGGGGGCCGAGTTCACGGGTGACGAAAGCCCGCGCGGCGTCGAGGTTCTCGGTCATCAGAGCCGGGACGGCGACATCTGCGTAGCGGGTCACCGGTGCGGGTCGACGCGCCATCCGCGCCGACCGTTCGGCGGCGAGCGCCTCTCGATGCGATTGCCGAAAGCCCGCCGCCCCTGCCCCCGGGTCACCGGTCGCTACCCGGATGTCGAGCGCGGTGGGCTGATGGTCGGTCAGGACCAGCCGCGCCGGGAAGCGGTGCCGCCCGGCCCAGGCCCAGACACTGCCCGCGCCGACGGGGAGCACCAACCGTTGGGTGGCGCCGGCGGTGGTCAGAGCCTGGTGGGCGGCGGCGAGCAGGTCGGTGGTGTCGGAGCGTCGCCGCGGGGGGTCGTAGAAGAACGTCATCGCGACGTGGTCGCGGCTGAGGTCGTAGTCCAGGGCGGCGGTGGCGGCGCTGGTGTCCCCGAATTCGCCGGCGAGGATCGCGCGCACGGCCTCGCTGCGTGCGGCCGCGGCGCTGGCCATCCACCGGTCGCGTTCGGCGACGTACTCGGAGGCCATCGCGTCGGCGAACTCGTCGATGTAGTCGAAGAGCAACTCGGAGATCTGCTGCATCTGCGGTGCCCGGTCATCGGGGGCGACGTGCGTGGCGCACGCGCGCATGAACGCACTCGCCATGCGGGCGTGACCGAGCCGCACACCGCGTAGCACCCGGTCCAGGGCGACGCCGCGGCGCACGAACTCGCGGTCGCCGCGCAGCGCCTCCTCGGTGATCGCCGGGAGGTCGTCGTCGAGGCCGGCGACCCGGATCAACGCGCGGATGGCGGAGGACTCTGTTCCCATCCGCAGGGTGTTCAATTGTTCGGCGCCTCCACCTATCTCGGGGATCTGGTCGACGATGGTCGTGGCCATGTCGAGCCCGACCTCGCAGGCCCACGCGACGGGACCCGATCCGATGCGTTCGGCGGCGTCGGCGATGGTGGCCGCGGTGCTGGCAGGTGGTGGGGTCCGGGGGTCGGTGGGGACGAGGTTGCGCAGCCACACCACCGGGGTTGCGCCGCTCACCCCGGCCTGCCGGATGTGCTGGTCCGGCCCGCGAGCACAGCGGCACCGGTCACAGCACGGTGCGCGGCATCCACTGCGGTCTTCTGCTCTCGAAGGCGCTGATCTCGTCGCCGTGCTGCAGTGCGATGTCGATGTCGTCGAGACCGTCGAGGAGTTTGCTGCGGGTGTCGTCGTCGACCGCGAACGCCACGGTCAGCGGTTCGGCGGTGATGGTGCGGGCGTGCAGATCGACGGTGACGTCGTCGGTGGGGTGGTTCTCGATGTGCTTCCACAGCAGCTCGACGTCGGGTTGGTCGACCTGCGCTGCCAGCAGGCCGGACTTGCCGGCGTTGGAGCGGAAGATGTCGGCGAACTGGGAGGAGACGACGACCCGGAACCCGAAGTCCATCAACGCCCACACCGCGTGCTCGCGGGAGGAGCCGATCCCGAAGTCGGGTCCGGTGACCAGGATCGTGCCGTGGTCGAACGGGGGTCGGTTCAACACGAAGTCGGGGTCGCTGCGCCAGGTGGAGAACAGGGCGTCCTCGTAGCCGGTGCGGGTGACCCGCTTCATGTACGCCGACGGGCAGATCTGGTCGGTGTCGACTCTGCTGCGGCGCAATGGAACTGCGGTTCCGGTGGTGGTGGTGAAGGCCTGCATGTGCCGATGCTCCTGCGGTGCGCTGGCGGGCGGTGCGGTACTGGTGGTGCGCTTCTGGTGGCGCGAGAGAAGAACGCCGGATCCCGGGTGGCACGCGCGCACGAACACCCGGGATCCGGTTGTTCCACCCGGCCCGACAGGGCGAGTGGACGGTGAGGGGTCAGGTGGCGATCGACGGGTACGGCTTGCCGAGCCAGTGCTCGAGCTGTGCCCCGAACTCACGCTGAAATGCCAAAGGGCCCTTCTCGAGTGCCCAGGTCTCGTCGTAGACGGCGATGAACAGGGTCAGGTTGAGGAAGAAGTGCGCACCCATCTCGAACAACGCCACGTAGTCGTGGTTGATCAGGGCCTCGCGCTCGTCGTCGGTGAGCGCGTTGACGGTGGTGCGTTCACTGTCGGAGAGCTTGGGTCCGATCTCCTCTTCCCACCGGCCGACGAACTCCTTGGGGTCCTTGGCGTAGGCGTCGAGGAACTCCGGGTCACGGTCGACGGTGAACAGGAACTTGTTCACGTAGTACTTGCTCATGCCGCGTCTCCGTTCGGGTACCAGGTGAAGTAGGCCTCCATCGTGTGGTAAAGATCGAAATTGTCGACGTAGGCGGCTTTTTCGGGTCCGGCGATGCCCATCATGAGGATCAGGTCCATGAACCCGTGGGTGGCGTTGCCGTGGCCGGCAAGGGTCTCGAGGGTGACGTTGTCGAGGATGGCCTCGATGTTGCCCTCCGAGAGCCACCGGATCGCGTTCGCGTCGAACTCCGGGTCGGGGCCGTGCTCACCGAACTGGCGTGGTCCGCCCAGCTCGAGGGAGAGGTGCCCGCTGCCGATGGCGGCGATGCGCTTGTCGGAGGGGAACTCGTCGATGACCTCGCGGATGGCGCGGCCGAGGTCCCAGAAGCGTTTCGGCGACGGCAGCGGCGGGGCGAAGATGTTGGTGTAGATCGGCACCACCGGCAGGTCCGCATCGGGGCGGGTGGTGATGATCGGGCAGATGATCGAGTGATCGATCTTGAGCTCGTTGCTGAAGGAGAAGTCGAAGCCGCGGTCCATCAGCCCCTGCAGCATGTAGCCGGAGAGCTCCTCGTGGCCCTCCAGGACGTACTTCGGGATGCCGAACTCGCGCTCTTCGTTGTAGAACGTGGCGTCGTAGCGTGGCGCCTTCCCGATCAGGAACGTCGGGTAGTTGTCGAGGAAGAACTGGTGGAAGTGGTCGGCGCCGACCATCACCAGGATGTCCGGCTTCGCGGCGGTCAGCGTCTCGCGGTACGCCTCGACCTTGCGCTTCCACTCCGCCGCGAACGGAGGCCGTTCCTCCTCCGGGCCGGTGGTGGCTTTGTAATAGAACGGGTGATGGGTAGTGCCGAGCACTGCCGCCAGTGTCGCCATGAAAAGAGTCTCCTCGGTGTAGCGGATCTCGTGGGTGGTCGAGCTGTCAGGACGTGGCGCGGTCCGCGTCGGTGGGATCGACGTAGTACGCGCCTCGGTCGACGTTCATGTAGATGTCGTTGGCGATCGGGGTGCGCCGCTCCTCGGCGAGCTGCCCGATCAGACCGGCGCAGCGGGCCAGCAACGCGAAGCCGCGCAGCATCTCCGTCGGCAGCCCGAGATCGGCGAGAGCAGCTCCGCACACGCCGGCGCCGTTGAGCGGCAGGTGGCGGCCCACGCCGCGTTCGCTCATCCGGCCGATCGCCTCGAACAGCTGCAGGTGCGGTCCGCGCAGACCTTCCTCGGCGGCGATGCCGATCAGCACCGGGGTGCGGGGGTCACCGTCCTTGTGGTTCGGGTGACCGAGGCCGGGCACGTGCTTGCCGCTGCTGCGTTGCCGCGCGATGGCGTCGAGGGCGATCCGGTCCCACCCCTCGTCGGTGTCGGGCAAGGACCCACCGTCGGCGGTGTGCGCGGCGAGCGCGGCGGCGAGGAACTGGCCGCTGTCCTCGGTGACGCCGAGGAACCGTGAGCCGCCGCCGAGCAGGCCGGCTGCCAGCGCGCCCTGCAGTGAGTCGGGGGCGCTGAGGTAGGTCACGCGCGCGGCGATGGCGGTGGGGGTGAACCCGTGATCGGTGAGCGCGACCAGGACCGCCTCGAACACGCGCACCTCGCCGGGGGTGGGTCGGCGCATGGCGACCATCCAAAGGGCGAGTTCGCCGAATCCGACCTTGCCCATCAGGTCACCGGCCAGATCCTGGCCGAGGAGCTTGATCTCGGTGGCCGAGGAGGTGCCCAGCGAGGTGGGGAACTCGGTGCGGACCTGTCGCCCGGTCGTGTCGGTCATCGTTCTCCCTGCCCGGTAGTGGTCGGCGTCGTTGCTGCGGCGGAGAGCCATGCCCGCACCTCGTCGTTGTCCTGCCCCAATGTCGGGGGTGCGAGGTCGTAGCGCGGCGCGAAGCCGCTGAAAGAGATGGGATTGCGCACCCCGGGCACGGTGTCCCCGGGCGGTCCGACTTGCACGACCGGTTCGAGGCCGAGCTTGTCGGCGTACTGCACCCCTTGGGCGATGGTGTTGATCGGCCCGTTCGGCACACCGACCTCGTTGAGCTTGTCGAACCAGTGCGTCGCCGACTGCGTCTCGAGGCGTTCGACGATCAGTGGGCGCAGCTCCTCGCGGCGTTCGGTGCGGTCTTCGTTCTTGGCGAAGCGGGGATCGTCGGCCAACTCGGGGACGCCGAGGACGCCGACGAGTTTGCGGAACTGGGCGTCGTTGCCGGCGGTGATGATCAGATCGTTGTCGGCGGTGGGCAGCGGCTCGTACGGGAACAGGCTCGGGTGCGCGTTGCCCATCCGGTGCGGGGTGACCCCGCCGGCGACGTAGGCGGAGGTCTGGTTGACCAGCCCGCTCATCGCCGACGCGAGCAGCGAGGTCTCGATGTGCTGCCCGGTGCCGGTCTCGGAGCGGTGGCGTAGCGCGGCGAGGATGCCGATCGTCGAGTGCAGTCCGGCCATGACGTCGAAGACGCTGATGCCGGCGCGGTAGGCGGGCCCGTCGGGGTCACCGGTCAGGCTCATCAATCCCGACATCGCCTGCACGATCAGGTCGTACCCGGGCAGTGAGGCGCCTTCCTTGGATCCGAAGCCGCTGATGGAGCAGTAGATGACAGTGTCGTTGCGGTCGCGGACGCTGTCGTAGTCGAGCCCGAAGCGGCGCAGGCCACCGGGTTTGAAGTTCTCGACCACGACGTCGGCGCGGCCGGTGAGGGCCTTGGCGACCGCGAGGTCGTCGTCGTTCTTGAAGTCCAGGACGATGGACTTCTTGTTCCGGTTGATCGCCGCGTAGTACGTCGAGACGCCGTCCTCGCGCACGGGAGGCACCCAGGATCGGGTGTCGTCGCCGCCGGGGCTCTCGACCTTGATCACCTCGGCGCCCATGTCGGCGAGCAGCATGGTGGCGTACGGGCCGGCGAGGACGCGGGAGAGATCCGCGACGACGATCCCGTCGAGGGGGCGTGCAGTGGGGGTGCCTGTGGAGTCCACGAGGTCAGTCCTTTCCAGCGAGGGTGTGTCGGATCCGGCGGGGGAACCGAACTCAGCCCTCGACGAGGTCGAAGGCGAACAGGCGGTCGCGCGAGGCTTCGGCGCGGGCGCGGATGTCGTCGATGTCGCATCCGACGAGGCGGCCGCCGTACTTGCGGACCTGTCCGGCCACGAGGACGGTGTCGATGTTGCCGGGATGTCCGGCGCCGACGATGCTGGCGGCGACGTCGTTGGCGGGCAGCAGGTTCGCGTCGTCGAGCCGGATGACGATCAGGTCGGCGTCCTTGCCGGGGGTGATCGACCCGGTTTTGTGGTCCAGGCCGGACGCGCGCGCCCCTCCGATGGTGGCCATGGCCACCAGGTCCGCGGGAGTGAACGCGGGCAGTGCGCCGTAGGTGTCGGGGTCGATGCTGATACCGACGTTCTGCGCGGTCAGCGCGGCGCGCATGACGTTGAACATGTCGCCGGAGACGGAGGCCTCGGTATCGATGCTCAGGCTCGGTCGGATGCCGGCGGCGAGGAGTCGTCCGGTCGCGGGGGCGCCGAGGCCGGGGAGCACCGCTTCCACGGCTGCGGACACCGAGGCGTGGGCGCCTGAGTCGGCGAGCATCTCGAGCTCGTCGTCGTCGCTGGTGCAGCAATGGATGAACAGCAGGTCCTCGGCGAGCAGACCGGCGTCGCCGAGGGAGCCGATGCCGCGGAACTCCGGGCCCCAGGGTCCGTTGCCGACGTGCATGGACGAGCGCACGCCGAGCTCGCGGGCCATCGCGAGGTCCTTGCTGGTGACGTCGAGGGTGGACAGTTCCGGTCCGCGGAGCATGGCCTGCAGGGTGACCAGGGCGTCGTCGTCGGCGAGGACGTCGGAGCGGACGCGGCGGATGTCCTCGGGGTGGGTGGCCTCACCGCGGAGCATCCACTTGTCGGAGTCGATCGAGGGCCATCCGAAGGCGAAGACGCCGCGGATGCCCGAGTCGCGCAGGGCGGCGATGGCGGAGTCGGTGTGGTCGGGGCTGTTCTGGATGTGCGACTCGTCGCGCAGGGTGGTGATGCCGGCGTCGAGGGCGCCCAGTGCGCCGGTCAGGTTGCCGATGTAGACGTCGTCCGGGGTGAACTCGGGTCCCCAGGTGAGCTGGATGTGCTGGCGGTACTTCGGGAAGTCCCATCCGGTGCCGACCTGGCGGATGGCGCCCTGCCAGGTGTGGCGGTGGGTGTCGACGAAGCCCGGCAGCACGGCGCGGTGGGTGCCGTCGATGACGGTGGCGCCGGTGGCGTCGAGATCGGTTCCGACCTCGACGATCTTGCCGCCGTCGATGAGGACGTCGCCGACGAAGTCGCCGAGGGTGTCGTCCTGGGTGAGAAGGTGGGCGCCGCGGATGAGGATGCGGCCTTCGGGGACGGTCTGCGTGCTGCTCATCGGTGCTCTCCTTCGGCACCCAGGCGGTCGGCGAACCAGTCGCCTAGCCGGGTGTGCTTGTCGTGCGAGTGGTTGTAGATGCAGTGGTCCCCGTCGGGGAACTCGCTGAACGTCTTGTCCTGCGAGGCGGCACCGTCGAAGAGTGCGCGCGCGTTCTCGATCAGGAAGATCTGGTCCGGGGTCCCGTGCATGACGTGCAGCGGGCAGGTCAGGGTCGACAGCGCCTGGTCGGTGAGTACGAAGGTGTTCATGACCCTCGTCGCCTGGTCGGGGTCGTCGATGCCCAGCAGCGCTTGCACTTTGGTGACGAACCGCTTGAAGCGGTCCAGGATCTCCGCCGGGCGTACGGTGCCGCCGTTGACTGCGCACGCGGCGATGCGCGGGTCGGTGGCGGCGACGAGCGCGGCGAGGAATCCGCCCATGCTGTTGCCCCAGATGCCGACCCGGTCGGCGAGGCGGTCGTCGGCGTACAGGTGGTCGATCATCGCCGAGAACGCCATGGGCACTTCGGAATCGAGGTGCAGGCCCTGCAGGATGCGGGTCTCGCCCTGGCCGGGGCCGTCGACGAGGAGCACCGCGACGCCGCGGGCGAGCAGGTACGTCGCCCCCACGTGGTACTCCTCACGCCACCCGTCGAACCCGCCCATGAGGATGACCACCGGCGGAGGGTCGTCGGCGGCGGGGTGAAGCAGCCAGCCGCAGAGGTTGCCGCCCCGGTAGGGGATCTCGACGTGCTCGACCGGTGGGTCGCTCAGTTGTCCTGCTGCGCCGTAGAACTCGATGAGTTTGTGGTACATCGGCTTCTTGCGCGGGTCCGAGTCGGGCAGGGGTACCTGCCCGGTCCGGTAGCAGGCGCTCGCCCGCAGATAGTTGCTGCGGGCGGTGACGCGGTGCCCGTGCGCCAGTGCCTCGTCGGCGGTCGCGGCGATCGCGTCACCGAGTTGTGCACCGGCGTCGGCCCAGGGCACGCCGGAGTCGGCGAGGGCGTAGAGCTCGATGACGTCCGCGTAGTCCAGGCCGTTGCCGATCAGTCGTTGCATCGGCATGGCCCGTTTGTGGGCGGCGACTTCCGCCGCCCACGGGTTCTCTTCGGTCGGGTGGTGGTCGGAGTCCGCCACCTCAGACACCTGCCGGGGTGGCAGCGCCGGTGTGGGCGGCGGCGATCTCGTCCGGCTGCGGCACCCGAGCGGGGGTGGGGAAGCGGCCGGCGAAGCCGTCGGCGAGCGAGTCGAGCAGGGTGCCGGCGTCGACGGCGTGCTCGGTGGAGCCGAACAGCCAGAAGTCCGGGCGCACCAGGACGGTGGTACGTCCGAGGTCTGTGAGCCACTGTGCGTAGGTGCCGTCGACGTCGACGATCGCTGCACCCGACCCGGGCGCTCCGACGTGGGCGAAGACGATACCGACGCGCTCCATCAGATCCTTCTGCTGCGCCGACAGCGAGGTCTGGGCGTCGGCGTCGGTGCTCAGCAGCACCCAGCCGGTGCCGACGAGGTCGTCGAAAAGTCCGGTGGTGCCGTCGACCTCGACGTTGCCCTGCACGCCGACGGTGCCGCCGGTGGGGTCGTTCGGGCGCACGAACGCGGTCGGGCCGGGGATCTCGGGCATCGGCGGCATCAGCGACGGGTCGGCGAGTGCGGCGCGCAGACCCTGATCGCGCATCGCGGCGATCTCCGGGTCGGTGATCACACACGGCAGACCGATCTCGCGGGAGAGGTTCATCCAGGCGACGAAGATCGGCTTGCGGTCGGCGGTGTAGCTGTCGAGGATCTGCGGCGATGCCTGCCCGCGCAGCACCAGGTTCAGCCGCCACGCGAGCGCGGACGCGTCGCGGATGCCGTTGCACATCCCTTCACCGGCGAAGGGCCACAGCACGTGTGCGGAGTCGCCGGCGAGGAACACCCGCCCGTCCTGCCAGTGCTCGGCGACGACCTCGCGGAAGTTGTAGACCGGTCGGCGCAGGATCTCCACGTCGTCGGGGCCCACCCAGGGCGTGAGCAGCTCCCAGACTCGTTCCTCGGTGAAGTCCTCGGGCTTCTCCCCCGGCAGCAGCGTCCACTCCCAGCGGTGGTGGTGGGCGCCGAGCTGGAACAGGCATCCCGGCCGGGCCGGGTCGGCGAACTGACCGTTGTCGAACTCGAAGTCCAGCTTGTGCTTCTCGCGGCAATCGACCACGAGCTGGTTGTAGTCGCAGTTGCCGACCCAGGTCTTGATGCCCAGGGCTTCCCGGATGGAGCTGTTCGCGCCGTCCGCGGCGATGAGGTACTTCGCGCGGACCTGGCTGCGCTCACCGCTCTTGCGGTGCTCGAGGGTGATGGTGACACCGTCGTCGTCCTGCTCGAAGTCCACCGCCTTCGTGCCCATAGTGAGGTCGACGTTGCCGGTCTCGGTGACGGCGCGGTGCATCGCGAGCTCGAGGTAGTTCTGGTAGAAGATCCAGTGCCCGCGGTGACCGTGGGGGCCTACCTGCGACCAGTCCATGCGCAGCAGCAAGTCACCGTCGAAAGCCTTGGTGCGCATGTCGTACATGTCCCACGGCACCGCGTCGGACTTGAATTCTTCGTCGATGCTGATCTTCTGCAGCGTGCGCACGATCTCGTCGTCCATGTGGCCGGCCCGAGAGAGTCCGTAGAGCGTCTCGTATGCCTCGAACGCAGCCACGGAATGCCCTGCCTGCCCGAGCTGGGCGCTGAGCATCTGCCCCACGGGTCCGAAGCCGATGACTACGACGTCGTAGTTCTTCATCGCTGATGGTCCTTTCGAAGTTCTGTCCTGTCGCCGCTGAGGCGTGTGGTGCCCGCGTCGGTTCGGTGAGCACCCAGCTGGTGTGCCGGTCGCATCGTGTGGTGCGACCGACGGTCCGGTTCGCCGTGGAGACTGTTCACGCTGCTAGATCCAATATTGTCCGTCTGACGGACAACAGTCCGTTATAGTGGTTTCTACTGTGCCTGTTCGAGGGACTGTGTGTCAAGCGTCATACGACTACCTCGGTGTGGTGCGGTGCACGTGAAGACGTCCAACGGCCGAGGTACACACTGGTGACCGAGCGGACACCGGGTGACGCGAGAGGAGGAGGGGACGTGGCCGAGCGAGGACAGGGGCCAGATTTCATCGAGGCTCTGGCACGGGGATTGCATGTCCTGCGATCCTTCTCGGTCGACAGGCCGATGATGTCCTTGACCGAGGTGGCCACACAGACCGACCTGGCCCGGCCGACAGCCCGCCGGATCCTGTTGACGCTGGAGGAGCTTGGGTACGTGAGGTCCGGTCACGATGGCTATGTGTTGACCCCGCGCGTTCTCGAACTCGGTATGGCCTACATCGGCGCACTGAACCTGTGGGACATGGCACGACCCCACCTCGAGGGGCTGGTCGCAGTCACCGGAGAGTCCTCGTCGATGGCTCAACTCGACGGTTCCGACATCGTCTACGTCGCGCGGGTTGCAGTGCCGAAGCTGATCTCGTTGCGTGTCGACATCGGCACACGCTTTCCCGCCATGGTCACCTCACAAGGGCGCGCACTGCTCTCGGCGATGGACCGGCCCTCCGTGCACGAACGCCTCGAAGAACCGAGCCGCTCCGGACTCCCGACGAAGTCGTACACGACCGGCGAGATCGACGAGATCCTCGACCGCACCGCCGAACGCGGATGGGCACTGGCCGACCAGGACCTCGCGCCTGGGGTTCGCTCCATCGCGGTGCCGGTACGCGACGGACGAGGAGTCGCACGCGCGGCCATGAACATCACCGTCCACGCCGCCGAAACCTCCATCGACACCCTGACCGGTGTGTACCTGCCGCTGCTTTTGACGGCCGCGAAACAGACGTCCTCGGACTGGAGTGCATGGCAGCGACGCCCGATCGAACCAGCGCCACGCGGGGCGTCGCGCTGACGTACGCCGGTGCCGGCGAGCATGCGTGGTCGAACCGCGGCCGGCAGGGGCGGCAGCCGATAGAGCCGTCCGTTCCGATTTGTCGTGCTGGCGCGACATCCGTTCCATCGCGGCGGGCGCCCGGTGCACGCTGCCTCGCAGCAAGTCTCAGGCCTTTAGCTGACAGAACGAAATTATCATCAATGATTACTGATGTCGAACTTGTTCACTTCAGGACCACGAGGCGTTGGGTGGCGCGTGTCATGGCCACGTAGCGGTCGACGGCGCGATCCACACCCGTCGGATCGATTCCGGGTCTGTCGACGAGGACGACGAGATCGAACTCCAGTCCTTTCGCGGAGCGTGCGCTCAGCGATCGGATCCTTCTCGTGTCCGGCAGGGATGGCATTCCGATGACGCAGGCCACGCCCTCGCTCGTCGCGGCCCACTCGTCGACAATTGCGTCCAGGTCGTCGATCCCGGCGTGGCGGACGCTTACCCCGGTGCTGCGGACCGAGCGCGGCACGTTGGCGTCGGGGAGGACCGCTCTGATGACGGGTTCGGCCTCGGCCATGATCTCGGAGGGTGTGCGGTAGTTGACGTCGAGCGTGGATACCGCGATCTCGGTGAATCCGACCCTCGTCAGCCGCTCCTGCCAGGGTTCCGGGAAGCCGCGGTGGGCCTGCGCGCGGTCCCCCACCACCGTGAGACTGCCCGACGGGCAGCGGGCGCGGACCATCTGCCACTGCGCATCCGTCAATTCCTGCGCCTCGTCGACGACGATGTGCGAGAACGGGCCGCCCAATCGATCCGGTTCGACTGTCGATGAGTCGATGTCGTCCAGCGTGTTCTGCAGATCGTCGCCGCGGAGCATCGACATGACGCGCAATTCCGAATCGTCGGACGCGACGAGATCGTCGATGACGGCGCGTCGTCGCGCACGCTCGGAGGCGACGACACGAACACGCCGTTCCCGCAATGCCGACGCCTTCGGGTCTCCGAGGCGCCGACGCGCGACGTCGAGAAGAGGGAGATCCGCTGTCGTCCAGGGAGCGCCGAGGTCTCTGCGGACCGCGGCCCTGTCGTCCTCGTCCAGCCAGGGCGCGCAGTGCCGCAGGTACGCCGGCACGGCCCAGAGGTCGGCGACGAGATCGGGAGCATCGATCACCGTCCACGACGACTCGACCCTGTCGCGGAGCTCGTCGATCTCCCGCAACGACGAGGCAAGGTCGGTGGCCGACACGTCGGCGGCGAGGCGGTCGACGACGGTGTCGCCCAGCGCCGCCCAGATTTCCTCCCGCGCATCGTTGTGCGGAGTCGCCGCATCCGGTGCCGCGAAGGCTTCCGCCCAGTCCGC
Organism: Rhodococcus sp. NBC_00297; assembly: GCF_036173065.1. Lineage (NCBI taxonomy): Bacteria > Bacillati > Actinomycetota > Actinomycetes > Mycobacteriales > Nocardiaceae > Rhodococcus > Rhodococcus sp. NBC_00297. The sequence continues at coordinate 167,373 of NZ_CP108042.1, read as the reverse complement.
TGCCCGGAGTAGCACTGCCCCCCACTCGGTGTCGACGACCATGTCGGTCGCGGGCGGTGTCTCGTAGAAGCGGATCGCGCGGTCGATCATCTCCACCATCGCTGCGGAACCTTTCACTGCGGCGGCGCGTGGTGAGCTTTCCGCGACGGCTTTCCGGCCCTCGGGGACCATCTCGTCGAGCAGACACACCCGGACGCCGTCCTCCCCTAGATCGGGGAGCACATCGGCGACGTACGACAGGTAGGGCTCGTGCGGCCCGATCACCAGGACACCACCGCGGTGGTGCCCGACCTGCGGATCCGCGTACAGCAGGTAGGCCGCACGGTGCAGCGCGACGATACTCTTTCCCGTTCCGGGGCCGCCGTCCACCACGCGAACTCCTCGGGACGGGGCGCGGACGATCGCATCCTGGTCCGCCGCGATGGTGCCCAACACGTCGCGCATGCGCGACGAGCGCGCCGCCCCGAGGTCGGCGACGAACGCCGACCGATCGTCCAATGCCACGGCGCCGACGGGGATCTCGGCGGTGAACACCTCGTCCCAGTAGTCGCTCACCCGCCCTGCGGTCCAGCGATAGCGACGCCGCCAGGCGATGCCCATCGGGCGTGCCGGGGTCGCGGCGAAGAACGGTGCTGCCGCCGGTGAGCGCCAATCGATGAGCAGAGGGCGACCGGTGTCGTCGAGGAGTCCGCGTCGCCCGATGTACACCGGAGCTGTTCCGTCCGCGGGTACGAGCCGCCCGAGGCACATGTCCTGGCCGACACGTCGCACCGCACGGATTTCGGCGGTGAGTCGGTGTGTCTCGAGGTCGCGTTCCATCGCGTCCTGGCCTGATCGGCCGGGGTCGGTGCGTGTCCGGGCGAGGCGTTGTTCGAGGTCCGCGAGGGAGCTACGCAATGCCGCGTCGATTCTGGCGAGATGTCGGTCGTCCGCCGCGATCGACGCGGGGTCGGCCTTGGCGCGGCGGTGCGGGGGCAGGGTGAACACGGTGTCCACAGGGCGGCTCCGATCGGAAAGATGCAGGTCGTGGCGTCGAGCGAGCCATTCTGCGCCGACGACGGGGTCTTGCCGCAAGCCCCACCGTGCGCTATACCTTGAAGGTGCAAGGGGTCTTTCGCCACGCCCGCTGTTCTTGGCCCACCCTTTGCGGTCGTGTGCGCACTACATCGCGATCAGGTGCGCCGGCTCGGGCGCACCGCGTTCCAGCGCGAGACACCTGCACCGCAGCTGATTATAGGCTTCAACTGACAGAACGCGAATATTGGCGACGATTGTCAATGTTGCCAAAGGTGTTGGCTGTCGACCTTGTGTGCGGTGGTGCCGGCCGAGCCGTACCCATCAGGACGGCGAGTCCGGCCATGATCAACGCGATACCGATCCATCCCGCGATGGTGGGTCGTTCACCGACGACGATCACCGCGAGAGCGGTAGCGAACACGGGTTCGCTGAGTGTGAGCGTCGTGGCAGTGGCGGCGTCGATCCTGGCGAGACCGTGACTGAACAGGATGTAGCCGCCGAACATGGGAACGATCGCGAGGTAGGCGATCACCGTGAGGGGTCGTGCTGACAGATCCGAGGTGAACGCCGAGGCCAGGACGATCGGGAGCAAGGCGATACCGCCGACGCCGAAGACGGCCCCTGTCGATGCGCCGCGACCGATGCCCCCGTTCATCAGCTCCCGGAGTGATCGGGAGTAGCCGGCGTAGGTGAGTCCGGCGACCAGTCCGAGACCGATCCCGGCAGCGGCGGAGGTATCGCCGGGCGAGTGGACGCCGCTGCTCATCAACATTGTCCCGCCTATCCCCAGAGCCGCGGCGACGATCCACGCGCGGGTGAGGTGAGTCCGGTCGAGTACGCGGTCGATGACAGCCGAGGCCAGCGGAGCAGAGCCCAGAGACACCGCAGTTCCCACCGCGATGCCTCCGACGCGCATCGAGGAGTAGAACGCCAGCGGGTAGATCGCCACGCACAGACCTCCCGAGAGCACCACTGCCCATCGGGCCGTCAGCGCTGCGCAAGCGCGGCGGAGAGCGGCGACGTTCAGTGCCGCCTGGAGCAGACCGCCGATGCCCATCGCCGCCGCGCCGACGGCGAGGGCACCGATCGACGGGGCGAAGGACGCGACGGTTCCGGTGGTTCCCCACAGAACGGACGCACCCAGTACGGCCGACGACCCCAGAACTGCCCTGTTCACAGGGTTGCGAGGATGTTCTCTGCGATGGCTCTGGCGGCGAGGAGTCGGTCCGGCGTTCCTTCGAGGCCTGCGCGCGACATCGCACCTTCGAGAATGAAGGACAGCTGCTCGCCCGTTGTCCGGGCGGTCGATACCGAGTGTGAATCGCTCAGTTCGTCGACGATGATCTTCTCGACCTGCTCTTTGTGAGCTCGGACGGCGACCCGGCCGGGGGCATCGGCAGGCAGCTCGGCGGCGGCGTTGAGCAGGCCGCAACCACGGAAGCCGTGCGGGTACGCCATGCGTGCGTGGTCGAGGTAGGCATCGAAGACTGCCAACACGCGATCATCGGACGTCGTTGCTTCCGCACGTCGACATTCATGGAGCCGTAGCCACTCCTCGTGCCGCTCGCCGAGATAGACCGCGACCAGATCGCTCTTCGATTCGAAGTTGTTGTACAGGCTCATCTTCGCCACTCCTGCGGCCGCGGTGATGGTGTCGATGCCCGTCGCCGCGATGCCGTCGGCGTAGAACCGTTCAGCCGCCGCGGACAGAATCCGGGTACGCGCCGACGGTGGACGAGTAGATGCCATGCAGACACCATGCCATCAGATAGGTAGACCTGTCTATCTAGTAGATGAGACAGTTTCGGTGCTGGAACACCGGTCTTGGTCGGTACGTACGACGACTAGTGACTCGAACGCCACACATGCGAACCGGGCGGTACTGTCCCTCTGTCCCCTTGTTGTGACTTCGTCCCGATCCCGAAGGGGAATCTCGTGACCTTGACCCACCCCGCCAGGCACAGGGAACGGGTTCCGGCCGAACACCGCGTGCTCGGCCTCGACCGCCGCACCATCCCCGCCGCTCTGATCGTCGTGGTGGTCTTCGTGATCCTCACCGTCGTCCTCCCGCGCGTGGACACGGCGATCGACTGGGACGATCCCGTGCGCCCCGGCGACCGCTTCGCTCTCGCCGACACCATCGAGATCACCCCCACTGCAGGGTGGAACGTCGAGAGCGGCTACCGCGTCGACGACCGAGACCCGAACCAGAAAGTGGGCGAGGTGACGGTCGTGGGAGACGGCGTCACCGTCGACATCTCCCCCGGCCCCTTCGACGGCACCCCGGCCGAGTTGCTCGACCAGACGGACAAGGTCACCACCCTCGCCAACGACCCCACCTTCCGGGTCGACGGCGACAGAACCACCATCACCACCGCCACCGGGCAGACCGGAATCCTGCAGCCCTACGCCAGTGTCCTCAGCGACGGACTCGCCGCAGCGTTCGTCATCGACGGGACCGGCCTGAAAGTGCGCGTGTACGGCCCACCCGCGCAGATGACCGCGTCCGCCGACACCATCGACGACATGCTCACCAGCATCCGCCGAATCGACGAGGACAACGCATGAGCGGCAACGACATCGACCCCTCGGCCGACTCCACCACCACCACCGAGACTCGACGACGCCAGCTCGAAGCACTGGAAACCTCCGGGTGGGGTGAACGGTTCCACTTCGTGCAACCCCACAACCTGTCGTTCTGGGTGTACGTCGTGCTGACCGTCATCGGCGCGCACCAGGTGTGGGCGTACTTCGCACCGGAAGCGTCGTTCTACGCCGGCGGATACGCCGTCGCCGCAGTCCTGTGCGCCTTGTGCGGACTCGCCTGGGTCGCATGGTTCCGACACATCGACCGCTGGGAACGCCAGCCCGCGTCGCTGGTGGTCGCCGCGCTCACCTGGGGCGCGGTCCCCGCCACCTTCGCGTTCGCCATGACCGCGAACACCGCGATGCTCAGCATCTACCCCAAACTCTTCGGCCAGGATTGGTCCGCGGACTGGTCCGCCGGCGCCACCGCACCGATCACGGAGGAGGCAGCCAAACTGTGCGGCTTCCTGTTGCTGCTGAGCCTGGCGCCGCGACTGATCCGCACCGCCAACGACGCTCTCATCGTGGGCGCGTTCATCGGACTGGGTTTCGGTGTGTTCGAGGACTTCCTCTACGCCGTCAACGCCTCGGCGTCGGACTTCGGAACCGATCCCGTCGGCAACGCCGTCCAGGTGTCCATGACCCGCATCGCATTCAGCTTCGTCTCCCACCCATTGTTCAGCGCGCTGGTCTGCGGGGGCGCCCTCTACCTCATTGGCACCGCAGCGCAGCCTCGACGACTCGGCCTCGGGTCGGCGCTGGTGGCGGCGGGGGTATTCCTGCACTTCACCTGGGACGACGGCGCCGGAATCAGCGGCGGCAACGGACTTCTCGCGATCGGCGTCATGATCGCCTCCATCGTCTTCGGTCTCACGGTTCTCACAATCGCGTTCCGCAGAGCGGCGCCGCGCGAGCACCAGTTCGTCCGCGACGTCCTACGACCCGAAATCGACCAACGGATCGTGACAGAGGCAGAAGTCGACAGTGTCGTGAACAAGAAGGCACGCAAAGCTCGACGAAAGGCCGCGCCGAACCGCGCCGCACGCCGAGCGGACACGCACCTGCGCACCGCGATTCTCGATCTCGCCCACGACATCGCACGCGACAAGGGCGCCGACACCAACGCCGTGCGGCACTCCCGCGCCGAAGTCCAACGACTACGAACCCGAACCGAACTCACCCACTCCTGAGCAGAACGGTTGCCGGTCGAGTCCAGCCCGGCGGCGGCCGGCCACCGGATGAGCGTCCCGAGGGATGACGTCCACTGGAAAGCGATCGTCGTTGCATGTCGTCCGGTCATCCCGTGCAAGTCACTCGGGTTGGCCGCACCGGTGCGGCGTACCCACCGGCTTCACGGATAGATACGTGTATGGCAGATCGTCGCGGCGAGAGCATGGATGTCCATACCTTGACGCTGCGCGTCGGCGGCGATTCGGGCGGTGGCCTCGAGAATGCCGACGTCGTCGATCACCATCACGATGCCCACCGCCATCGCCTCGATGCGCCGGTGGTCTAGAGCAGACCGCAGACGTGCGGCTTGTTTGGTGTCGTCGGGTGAATCGGCTGGCTGGTGCTGCGACATCGGGCACGCTCCCGGGTTCACGCTCTGTGGGAGACAGGCGCGCGACAGAGTTCGGACAAAAGATCCGAACGGCAGGGGCTGTACCGAACGAAGCCGACCCTACGCCGTCGGGTGTGACAAGGTGGCGCCACGATCCGCATACCCGGTACGTGCCCCATCAGCAGACGAAAAGGTGACCATGCCCGACAACCGGGAGAGCGGTGGCGATCCGGAGCCAGGATCGTTGGGACGGGCGCTGGCCGAGATGGCCCGCACCATTCAAGTCGATCATGGCAGCGTCGACGAGACCCTCGCTGCCATTACCGCCCATGCGGTGGAGCTGATTCCCGGCGCCGACCATGCCGGCATCACCCTCGTGACCAAGAACCACAAGGTCGACTACCGTGCCGCCACCGACGCCCTGCCCCGCGTCATCGATCGACTTCAAGAACAGTGCGGAGAGGGCCCCTGTCTCGACACTGTGTGGAAACACCACAGTGTCCGAGTGACCGACATGGCCGCCGAGGATCGGTGGCCCATTTTTGCCCCCGCCGCCGCAGGTCGAGGCGTGCGCTCGATGCTCACCTTCCGCCTGTACACCCACCACGACCACCTCGGGGCGCTCAACCTGTATTCCGACACTTCGCACGGGTTCGATGACACCGACGACGACGCCGGAGTCCTGCTCGCCACTCACGCCGCCGTCGCTCTCGTCGCCGCCGAACGAGAAGCGCAACTCGAATCGGCCCTCGTGACCAGGGATGTCATCGGTCAGGCGAAGGGCATCATCATGGAACGCTACGACCTCCGAGCCGATGCGGCGTTCTCGATGCTGGTGCGTCTGTCGCAGGACTGGCACATACCCGTCAACGACCTCGCCGAACGCATCGCCCGACGAGACAGCGAGTGACCATTCGTCAGCCCGGCGACTTCACATCCGGCTGACAGCGGTGCTCGTCTCCGGCGTCGGCGGGCCGTACTCTGATCACCCTTTCGCCCAGCGACCGCTGAGGGCTTACCGTCGGGCCTGCGCTCGCGCCCTCTCGTCGAGGTGGCATCGGGTTTCTGTCGGCACCGTGGCCGACGATCGTTATGTGTTCTGCACTAATAGTGTTGGGCGTGTTCCGTGTGCGGCTAGAAGATGGACAGTTGCGCCGGATCGAGTCGTGCTCGTCGGCGCCGCGGTGCGCTGCTGGGCCGGCGCGGCTGCGGTGCGGCAGCGGGATCCGCCACTCCCGCCCGCTCGGCGATGAGGGCTCGCAGCTCTGCGCGGCGGGTGCTGCGCACTGCGCGGGTGATCTCGTCGGAATTGTGGAACCGTGTGCGCCACTGCGGGCTGCCCGGTGGCGGCACGCCCATCACGGTGTCGGTGACTCGATGGAGCAGCACGGACCCACCGACACGGACGCATCGGCAGATCGCTCCCCCGCCCGGCGCACAGGGTCCGGTCGTTCTGGCGGGTGTCCGTGACTCGCCGGGTCATACTTGTGGTCATGGACAAGGAGGACGCGCACCGGGCGACGCAGGACTCGGTCCGCGAGAGCGACACTCCGCACGTGCGGTGGGGCCACCCCGGGCAGGAGGCCGACCTCCGCGGCGCGCTCGGGACGTCCGTCGACACCGATGAGGGACTCGACCGTGCGTTGCGGTCGTTGGTGGCGCTGTCGTCGAAGGCCATCGACGGCGCCGCCAGTTGCGGGGTCACCGTGCACGTGGCGAACCGCATGTTCACCGCCGTGCACAGCGACGCCCGCACCCTGCGCGTGGACGCCGACCAGTACGAAGCCGGATCCGGACCGTGCCTGCACGCCGCCCGCACCGGAGAGGTCGTCCGGGTCGACTCGGTCCAAGCCGAGCGGCGGTGGCCACGGTTCGCCGACACCGCCCGCGAGGAGAACATCCACTCGTTCCTCGCCGTGCCGCTCAGCACCGAACGCAGGCGATTCGGCTCACTCAACCTCTACGGGGAAGCGCCGTCGGCGTTCACCGAATCCGACGTCGACACCGCAGTCGGCCTGACCGCCATGCTCTCGGAGGTGCTCGGGGACTACGACCGCTTCGACACCCTGCGCTCCGAGGTGCAGGGGCTGCGCGAGGCGATGGCGCACCGAGGCCCGATCGAGCAGGCCAAGGGCATCCTGATGGCCGTGCACGGCGTCTCCGCCGACGAGGCGTTCCAGGTGATGGTGGAGCGGTCCCAGCACACCAACCGCAAGGTGCGCGACCTCGCCGTCGAGCTCATCGAATCGGTGCGGGACCCACAGAAACGGCCCCGCTGACTGCGGCACTCACGGGTGAAATCGGCAGGTAAGACTCGCGCCGCCTCGGCCCCGCTAGTCGAACACGACGTCGTCGCCACGCCGCCGCAGCTCGGCCAATCCCGCTCGGAAACTACGCAGGTACTCCGGTGAATAGTCGACCTAAGTCGGTCATCTCGCCGAGATCCTGGACCGGTCGTCGGCTGCGGTACGACCGGTCGGACTGCCGGGGAACTTCTTGCCGGTGACGTTCGGGTCAAGTACGCCCCGGACTCGTGCACCTGAGAACGCGCCGGCGTTTCGGAGCTCCTGCCATCGGAGCCCTCCGCTCGGTGATATGCCGGGCAATTGTGCGGTGCACAGTGGGTCTTGCCGCAATACGCCGACCCGGCGAAATTGTGAGGGGGGACAAGCGGTTAGCCGCGGACCGGATGGTCGATCACGCGGTACGCGAACACGCCGTGATCCGTTTCTGCCGTGAGTAGCATTTGTGGCCGTGCGAATCATTCGCCGGGTCGTCGTGTTCGACGCAGCCGACCTCCACGCCGAGAGCACGTTCTGGGCTGGAGTGCTCGACGGACGAGTCATGGCACACCGTGGTCGACTCGGCCGGGCTTGTGGAGCATCGGAGTGCAACTGGCACCGGACGTCGACGTAGCCGGTGCCTCTGGAACTGGCGACCTCACGGACGCGTTCGGCAGCTAGGGCCGAGACCGGGCGTTGCCTCACTCCAGACGGCCCGGCGTCAACGCCGCCGGGTTCGCCGCGATCCCGGTGGGACGGCATGGCGCCCGATAGATCTCCTTGTGCGGGGACGCCTCGGCCCCGGATGTAGGCGTCCTTCCACAGCTGTCGCGCAGCGGTCGACTCGGCGACAGCGCGTTATGAATCGGTCAGCGAATATGAACGGCATTGAAGTCGTCAAATGGTGCGGCATTCAGCGAAACGTGGCATGTCGAACTCCCTGTCGGTGCTGCGACGCGCGTTCGGCGGCGGTCGCGGGTGGACGCGCCGTAGGTGTAGCGCATTGACACCGGAATCAACGTGACACATTCTTGTTGGCACAATGCCAACTGGGATTGATCCCCCGCGGTCGTATGCAACGGCCACGCAGGGTCACCGAAGAGAGGTGGGGCAGATGACGACCGTTGCCGCCAGGGCGCACAGCGTCGACGAACTCAACGATGTCCGTGCCCTGGCGCGGGACTTCTTCGCGAGCGAGGTGGCACCCCGGCGAGAGGAGTTCGCCACAGCGGGTCGTCCTGATCGCGAGGTCTACCGCAGCGCTGGCCGCCACGGACTGCTCGGGATGTCCGTTCCCGAGCAGTACGGCGGCGGAGGCGGGGACTTCCGCCATGAGGCCGTGCTGTTCGAGGAGCAGGTCAGGGCCGGCGACTCGTCTCTCCAACTCGGAGTGCATTGCGGGATCGTTCCGCATTACTTGCTCGCGTACGCCTCGGAGAGAAACAAGCTGAGGTGGTTGCCCCGCCTGTGTTCGGGGGAATGGATCGGCGCCATCGCCATGACCGAACCCGGTACCGGGTCCGACCTGCAGGCGATACGGACGCGGGCAGTCCGGAACGGCGATGACTATGTCGTGACGGGAAGCAAGACCTTCATTTCCAACGGCGGCAGCTGCGACCTTCTCATCATTGCGGTCAAGACCGACCCGGACGCGGGGGCGCGAGGGGTGTCATTGCTGGTGGCAGAGGTATCCGACGACACGCCCGGTTTCACCCGTGGTCAGTTGCTGCACAAGATCGGACAGAAAGGTCAGGACACGACCGAGCTGACGTTCGACGGCATGCGTGTGCCTGTGCCTCATCTGCTGGGAGATACGGAGGGGCACGGCTTCGTGCAGCTGATGGAGCAACTTCCCCAGGAACGCCTCATCTGCGGCGTCGCCGCGAGCGCGATGATCGACTCTGCGGTCCGGGAGTGCGTCGCGTACACAAAATCGCGCAATGCGTTCGGACGCACCATTTTCGACCTCCAGAACACGCGATTCGAACTGGCCGAGTGCGCCACCCTCGGACGCGTCGTCGACACGTTCGTTCGCGATGCCGTCGACAAGCACCTCACCGGTGACCTCGATGTTCCGACGGCGGCAATGGTGAAGTACTGGACCACAGACCGACAGGTCGAGGTGGTCGATCGCTGCCTTCAGTTGTTCGGCGGGTACGGGTACATGGAGGAATACCCCATCGCGCGCATGTACCTCGACAGCCGCATCTCGCGCATCTACGCCGGCGCCAACGAAGTCATGAAAGACATCGTGGCTCGCTCGCTATGACCAACTCACCGACTCGAAGGACTCCCATGACCGAGAACGTCGTTCTCGAAACGCCCACCATCACCGTCGTCGTCGACGACGAGCGAATCGCCCGGCTCGTCATGGACGATCCGACACAGCCGACCAACACCATGAATGACGCGTTCGGGCGGTCGTTCGCCGACACGGTGGCGTGGCTGGAACGCCACCGAGACGACTATGTCGGAGTCGTGATGACCTCAGGAAAGGATTCCTTCTTCGCCGGCGGTGATCTGGAACTGCTCCGCGACGCCGGGCCCGATGACGAGGGTCGAATCGCGGCGGCGCTCGACTTCACCAAGAACAACCTCCGACGGCTCGAGACGCTGGGTCGCCCCGTGGTGGCCGCACTGACCGGCACCGCGCTCGGCGGTGGCTTCGAGGTCGCTCTGGCGTGTCACCGCCGCATCGCCCTCGACCGCCCGTCGTCGCGATTCGGTACACCCGAGGTCACCCTCGGACTGCTGCCGGGTGCAGGAGGAGTGACGCGGGTGACCCGAATGCTGGGGGTGACCACCGCACTGACCAGTGTCGTAGGTCGTGGTCAGCGCTACCGCCCAGCCGCAGCATTGAAGGTCGGTCTCGTCGACGAGATCGCCGACTCCCCCGACGCCCTTCTGCGCAGCGCGCACCACTGGATTCGGGCCAATCCCGGCGCCCGACAACCGTGGGACCACGAAGGTTTCTCGGTGCCGGGCGGGACCCCCACTCGGGCCGAGGCGTCCACGGCATTCACACCGATCCCCATCACCGATCGTGAACGACTTCGCGGCGCGCAGCGATCCGCCTCCGAAGCGGTGTTTCTCACGGCGGTCGACGGAGCCGCGCTCGACGCCGATGCCGCGTTTGCGCTCGAGACTCGGTACTGCACGGAACTGGTCTGCGGGGCCACGTCGGGAAATTTGATTCAGTCGCTTTTCTTCGACATGGGGGCCGTCACCAAGGGCGCGTCCCGCCCGTCGGGCGAGCCCCGGCGAGAACCGACCCGAGTACTGGTGGTGGGCGCGGGGATGATGGGCGCGGCGATCACCCACGTGGTCGCCTCGGCGGGCATCCCGGTCGTGTTACTGGACGTGACGGCTGAAGCGGCCGAACGCGGCAAGCAATACTCACGGACAATCCTGGGCAAGCAGATCTCCGCCAGCCGAACTACGCTTGCGCGGGCGGACGCGGTGCTCCAGCTCATCACTCCGACCGACGATCCCGCCGCCGCGGCGGGATGCGACCTGGTGGTCGAAGCCGTCTTCGAGGACCTCGCCGTGAAGGTAGGCGTCTTCGATCGCGTTGCCGGGCACGTCGCCCCCGATGCATTGCTCTGCACGAACACCTCCACACTTCCGGTGTCGAAAATCGCAGCGGGCATTGCCCGTGAATCGGATGTCATCGGCACCCATTTCTTCTCCCCAGTCGACAAGATGCCACTGGTGGAGGTGGTCGTCGGAGAGAAGACGACAGACGTAACACTGGCGCGCGCAATGGACTTCGTGCAGGCGATCCGCAAGACCCCCATCGTGGTGAGAGACAGTCACGGATTCTTCACCACCAGGGTGATCGGTCGATTCATGGACGAGGCGATCTCCCTCGTCGCCGAAGGGGTGCACCCGCAGACCGTCGAACGTGCCGCAGCCGGAGCGGGCTACCCCACCGGCGCTCTGGCGCTGATGGACGAAATTTCGTTGACGTTGTCTCGCCACATCCGCGTCGGCATGGCGGGAGCGACGCAGCGGCGCGGGGATCTGTGGACGGAGTCGAAGTCGTATGCGCTAGTCGACAGCATGATCGATGACCACGACCGCCCCGGCCGCAGGGCCGGTCGCGGGTTCTACGACTACGACGACACAGGGGCCCGGATCGGGCTGTGGCCGGGCCTCGTCGAGCGCTGGCACCGCCCGGAACACGGCATTCCTTACGAAGACATGATGGATCGCATGTTGGTCGCGCAGGCACTCGACGCGATCGCCTGTCTCGATGCCGGCATCGTACGCACCGCCGCCGAAGCAAACGTGGGTTCTCTTATGGGCATCGGTTACCCAGCGTGGACCGGTGGAGTGGTCCAGTTCGTCGACCAATTCGAGGGCGGACTCTCCGGCTTCGTGGAGCGCGCCGACACCCTGCGCGAACGGTACGGCGACCGCTTCATCGTCCCCGGGAGTCTGCGCGGTCGGACGAGGCCCCACAGATAGCGGTGGAGGTCCGCCGAGAGTCGATGTCATCATGGCGACCATGCCGCAGACCGATGCTCCTGGCGTACGAGCACCTCGCTTCAGCAGGCTCGAACCCGACGAACGGCGAACGCAGATTCTTGCGAGCGCTGTTCGTCTCTTCGCCGACCGTCCGTACGGTGAAGTGTCCATGGCGGACATCGCCGGATCCGCCGGGGTCGCTCGCGGCCTGATCCATCACTACATCGGCAGCAAGCGAGACGTGTACCTCGAATGCGTCCGATTCCTCGTGACCGTGCCGCCCGTGGACGACGTGAATCTACCGACCGGGACGCACGACGAACGCGTCGCGGGAGCGGTGCACTGGCTCGTCGGCGTGATCGAAGCGCACGGCCGAGCATGGGTGCGTATCGCGAGCGGTACCGGGGTGGATCCCGAAGTGTCGGAAATTCTGGATCGAGCCGACGAACTCGCTGCCGAGCGTGTGCTCGCGTCCGTCGGGTTCGACGGCACTCGGAAGGAGCGTGAACTCACCGTCTCCGTCATCCGCGCCTACGGGGGGTTTGTCAAGGCCGCAGGGCACGAGTGGCTCATTCGGGGCAGCCTGACTCGAGACGATGTCGAACGCCTCCTCGTGGCAGCACTCTCGACGTGCCTCGTCACAGCCCGAGACTTGCGTCGATAGTTGTGAGCTCACGTCGCTCGACGACGTTCGGGAACGCTTTCGACGTTGTTGACACTGTGCCAACAACGTGCAAGTGTGAGCCCACTCACCCACCACCCATCGCAGAGGTAGAGCGACATGTATCTCACCCAGGGCCTCCACCGGTCTGCTCGAACCACTCCTGATCGGCCGGCCTCCGTCTTCATGGGTCGCGTGCGCTCATTCGCCGAGCAACACGACCGTGTCGCGCGTGTGGCATCCGGCCTCCACGACCTCGGAGTCGCCGAGGGTGACCGCGTGGGCATCCTGGCGTTCAACAGCGACCGGTACTCGGAGTATCTCCTGGCCGTACCGTGGGCCGGCGCAGTCCTCAACCCGATCAACACCCGATGGAGCCCGGTCGAAGTCGCGTACGCCGTCAACGACTCGGACACCACCGTGCTGCTTCTGGACGACACCTTCGCCGCTATGGCACCCGCGCTGCGCGCCTCCTGCCCGGGTCTACGGACGATCGTGCACTGCGGCGAGGGACCCACCCCCGACTCGATGGTCTCGTACGAAGGTCTCGTCGAATCATCGGAACCGTGTGACGACGCTCGGCGTAGCGGAGCCGATCTCGCCGGGCTCTTCTACACCGGTGGGACCACGGGATTCCCGAAGGGCGTGATGCTGTCGCACGCGAACCTGGTGACCTCCGCGCTGGGCACGGTCGCCACTGGCCAGCTGCTCGACGAGGGCTCGGTCCTCCTCCATGCTGCTCCGATGTTCCACCTGGCCGATCTTGCGGCGTGGGTGGGCCAGATCATGCTGGGTGGCACGCATGTCATGGTTCCGTTCTTCGAACCGGACGCCGTCGCCGCGGCGATCGAAGCTCACGCGGCCACGGACGTGTTGTTGGTGCCCACGATGATTCAGATGCTCGTGGATTCCGGAGCGGTGGACCGCCACGACCTCGGGAGCCTCTCGCGCATTCTTTACGGAGGATCGGTGATCTCCGCCGGCGTCCTGGAACGGACACGGGCCCGGCTCCCCCGCGTTCGATTGACCCAAGCCTACGGAATGACCGAGTTGTCTCCGGTCGCCACTCTGCTGTGGCCCGAACACCACGAGGGCGAGCGCATCGCGTCGGCCGGTCGCGCCGCACCGCATTCCGAGGTCCGTGTCGTCACCGCGGACGGGGCACCGGCGCCGAGCGGTGTCGTCGGAGAGATCGTGGTACGGGGCGGACATGTGATGCTCGGGTACTGGAACAAGCCGGAGGAGACTGCCGACGCGCTGCGCGACGGATGGATGCACACCGGGGACATGGGATATCTGGACGGGGAAGGTTTCCTCTTCGTCGTCGATCGTCTCAAGGACATGATCATCACCGGTGGCGAGAACGTGTACAGCGCCGAGGTGGAGAGCGCCCTGAGCCTGCACCCGGCCGTTATGGCCTGCGCCGTGATCGGTGTTCCCGACTCCGATTGGGGTGAGCGCGTCCATGCGTGCGTCGTGCTGGCCGAGGGTGCCGACGCCACCGCTGACGAACTGCGTGATTTCGTCCGCACGCGCGTGGCCGGGTACAAGACCCCCCGCACCGTCGAGTTCCTCGAGGCCCTTCCGCTGAGCGGCGCGGGCAAGATCCTCGAGCGCGAACTGCGGCCGTCGCGCGACACGGTGCCGATGTGAATGCCGACGTGGCACCGGGGCTGCGGACGAAGAACACGTCGCCGACGACGTTCGAGTCCCGCTCCCCGGCGGACGGAACGCTCGTGGGGTGCTGCACCGTATCGACCGAGCAGGACGTCGGATCGGTCGTCGACACGGCGCGCCGTGCATTCGAGGCCTGGTCGTCGTTGCCGGTGGCAAGCCGGAGTCGTCACCTGCGACAGTGGCGCGCCGAAATCTGGTCACGCCGAGCCGAGTTCGCCGAGCTGATTCATCGCGAGACCGGCAAGCCCCTCGAAGACGCGCTCCTCGAGGTGGTTCTCACCCTCGAACACATCGCGTGGAACGAGAAGAACGCCGCACGCCTGCTGCAGACACGCCGCGTGCGGCCCGGTCTCCTGCTCGCGAACTCCCGCGCGCGCATCGACCGTGTGCCACTCGGCGTCGTGGGTGTGATCGGGCCGTGGAATTACCCGCTGTACACCGCCAACGGCGCGGTGTCCGCGGCGCTGGCCGCAGGAAACACTGTGGTACTCAAGCCGAGTGAGCACACTCCCGGTGTCGCGGTCCTCTACGCACAAGCCTTTGCGGCTGCGAATCCTGGCATACAGGTGGGCGTGCTGTCCGTGGTGACCGGCTTCGGTGACACGGGCGTCGCGCTCTGCGAATCGGGAGTGGACAAAATCGCGTTCACCGGGTCGACGGCGACCGGCACCGCGGTCATGGAACGCTGCGCCCGAACGCTCACACCCGTGGTTCTGGAGTGCGGAGGCAAAGATCCGGTGATCGTGGCGGCCGACGCCGACATCGCAGCGGCAGCCCGCGCGGTGGCGTGGGGTGCCTTCACCAATGCCGGACAGACGTGCGTCGGAGTCGAGCGCGTCTACGTCGATGAGGCTGTGGCCCCGGCGTTTACCGCCGAGCTGGTTCGACACGCGCGTAGAGCCGAGCCGGGGATGGGTAGGAAGGCGACGTACGGGCCGATGACCATGCCCGCTCAGATCGACGTCGTGCGCCGCCATGTCGATGCGGCGCTCGCCGCAGGGGGGCGGGCACTGTTCGGCGGGCCGAGCTCGATCGGTTCCGCTGTGATAGGGCCGATCGTTCTCACCGACGTTCCCGAGAACAACGACGCGATTCGGGAGGAGACGTTCGGGCCGACGGTGACGGTGACGACAGTGTCGAACGTGGACGATGCCGTCCGCCGGGCGAACGACCACCAGTACGCCCTCGGCGCATCGGTGTTCTCGCGTCGCCACGGC
Organism: Rhodococcus sp. NBC_00297; assembly: GCF_036173065.1. NCBI lineage: Bacteria > Bacillati > Actinomycetota > Actinomycetes > Mycobacteriales > Nocardiaceae > Rhodococcus > Rhodococcus sp. NBC_00297. The sequence goes on along the minus strand of NZ_CP108042.1, from coordinate 151,902 downwards.
GACGCCATCGCCCGTCAACTCTCTTGCGGGCAGGTGACCGTCAATTCCGTCATCGCGTTCGCCGGCATGGGATCGGTACCGATGGGCGGTCTGCGAGCAAGTGGATTCGGTCGCGTGCACGGCGAGGAGGGGTTCTACGAATTTTGCCGAACCCGCTCGCGCGTCGAGAAACGGTGGCTCTTACCGGGATTCGATCTGACCACGCTGAAGCGGCGACCGTGGATCTCACCCGTTCTCGACCGCGTTCTCGGACTCAGGCATCGCAGCTGACGCCGTCGCTACCGGCGAGGGCGTCGTGGCCGTCAGGATCGGCACCACGTTCCGATAGCCGAATGCCACCAAGTCGTCGGTCGTGTCGAGCGGGACGCGGGCGTGTGGCGTCAGGAGTATCGAGTGCACCACACGCACGACGACCTCGGTTGCCTCCGGGATCACGTATCGATCGTTTGCACTTCCCGTCGGCCGGGCGATCGCGTCGGCGACGACTATCGCCCGCTCGAGGAACCGCGAGCCGTGGACCGTCAGTTCCTCGAGCACGGCGGACTCGCCGGATACGAACATCGCTCGCAAGATCGGGTTGGACCGCACGAGCACCACCGTGGCAGCGAAGGCGTGCGCGATGCGGTCCTGCGGCGACAGCAGGCCGGACGCCGCTTCGGACACGCGGACGAAGAGTCGGTCTGCTTCGCGCGCCATCACCTTCTGCAGCACGTCGATCTTGGAGCCGTGGCGGCGGTACACCGTCACCCGATTGACTTTGGCACGGTCGGCGATGTCGCCCACCGTGGTCCTGTCGATGCCGATTTCGCCGAACAGCTCCAACGCGGCGTCGAGGATCGGCTGGTCGTCGTTCTCCGCTGGCATCGAATGATCGTACTCGCGACACAATGCAACATTGCAACAATATTCGTTGCTCTGTTACATTGAACTCGACGAGGGAGATGATGTGAACAAGAGTCACGGCGTCGAGTACACCGACGAGTCGTACGCCATCACCGCCAGGGCGGTGAAATTCGACTGGACGGACGTGCCACTGCAGTACATCCCGAACGACTGGTACGCCACCCATTTCTGGAACGTCATGCACCTGGTTCTCCCGGAAGGTGAGCGCGCGATGGCCGATGTCTTCGCCCGTGCGCTCACCCTGATCGACGACCGGCGCCTTCACGAGGAAGTGGTGGGATTCGTCGGCCAGGAGACCACCCATGCCGCGTCGCACGAGAGCTTCCGCGACTACCTCCGCACACACGGAGTGGACGTCGACCCCGTGCTGACCAGAATCGGCTACGCCGTCGACGTCGTGTTCGGCGATCACGGACTGCGCGGCCGCGCAGGACGCGCCTGGCTCCACGAACGCCTTGGAATCTACGCCGCAGCTGAGCATTTCACCGCCGTGGTCGGTGAGTGGTTGCTCGACAACGCCGAGTTCGATCGGATCGGCGTGGATCCCACAATGCTGGATCTGCTGCGGTGGCACGGCGCCGAGGAGCTCGAACACCGCAACGTGGCGTTCGATGCGTACCAGTACGTCGACGGCGGTTACTTCCGGCGGGTCCGCACCGCCGTCATCGCCAGTGCCGGTCTCGCGCTCCTGTGGTTCACCACCGCCTCGCATCTCTATCGAGACCGCGTTGCCACACCCGCCCCGACGAGGCGAGGATATTTTTCCGGTCGCGCGCGGACGCCGTGGCCCCTCGCTTTCGCCCGTGCATCGCGTCGACACTTGATCCCCGGCCTGTCCTTCCTCTTCGTACAGTTGGCCCTGTACGTCAGGCCCGGATTCCACCCGTCGTCGATGGGCAATATCGACAAAGCCGTGCGGTACCTGGCTCTGTCACCCGCAGCCGTCGCGGCGCAACAGTGACGACGACGGTGCCGTCCCCCCCTGATGCCGGAGGCGCGGTGTTCGAACGCCTCGGTTCGGTCGCACCCGCTGAACCGGGAATGGTTCTACGCGGAATCGGCGCAGCTTCCGGCCTGTACGCCCTGCTTGCGGCGCACACGAAGACCGACTCGACCGCATCGCTCCGGCGCGTCGGCTACGACGTCGACATGGTCGTCGACGACGCCGTCGACGAGGCCGACGGTGTCCGCTCGCTGCTGCTGCGTCGGTCCGACGGGGCACCTGTGCACCGATGGAAGGCCGGTGCCCATGTCGACCTCACCACACCGTCGGGCGCAACGCGGCAGTACTCGCTCGCTGGCTCGGTCCCCGGTGGACGTCATCACCGGATCGCGGTCCGACGTGTCGAGGGCGGCTCGGTGTCCGCCGAGATCCACGCCCTACCCGTCGGGTCGCACGTTCGAGTCCGCGGACCACGCAATGCCTTTCCGCTGTCCGCGGCACCGAGCTACCTCTTCGTCGCCGCCGGTATCGGTATCACGCCCATCCTGTCGATGATCGAGGCGACAGCGTCGTTATCGACACCGTGGACCCTGTACTACCACGGCCGAGCGCGGGCGAGCATGCCGTTTCTTGCGATGCTCGGTGAACTCGCTGCCATGTCGGGCGGGCGACTGATCATCCGAAGCGACGACGAGGACGGTCTCCCCGACTCGGAGGCTATCGCCTCGCTGGCGCGGCCGGGGACCGCCATGTACGTCTGTGGGCCGGCCGCCCTGACGCAGATCATGCGAGTGCGCGCGCGCGCACTGCCCGACGTGGAGTTCCACGCCGAACTCTTCTCGCCCCCGCCGGTCGTAGACGGCGAGCCCTTCGCTCTGACCCTGATGTCGACCGGTGAGAAGATCGTCGTCGGGCCCACCGAAACCGCATTGGACGCGGTCCGCCGCCTGCGGCCCGAACAAGCGTTTTCCTGCCGGCAAGGCTTCTGCGGAGCGTGCGTCGTGCGCTATCGGTCCGGTGAACCCCGGCACCTCGACAGGGTACTCCGACCGATGGAGCAGTCCTCGTCGATGGCGCTGTGCGTCTCGCGCGCCGCTCGCGACACCAATCTCGTCCTCGACCTGTGACACACAACCCGGGAGACCGATGATCAACACTTATCCTCGCATCGACGTCGCGATCATCGGGGCAGGCTTCGGCGGTCTCGGTGCCGCACTGCGCCTCGACCAGGAGGGCCGCGGCGACTTCCTCGTGTTCGAGCGACACGACGCCGTCGGGGGTACCTGGCACGTCAACACCTACCCCGGAGCGCAGTGCGACATCCCCTCCGCGCTCTACTCCTTCTCGTTCGCCCCGAACCCCGAATGGACGCGCCTGTACGCGCTCCAACCAGAGATCGAGGACTACCTCCAGTCCTGCGTCGAGAACGGCGGAATCGCCGATCGCATCAAGTTGAATCACGAGGTTCGTCTAGCAACGTGGAACGAGCAGAGCGCGCGCTGGATCGTCGAGACGAGCGGTGGAACGTGGTCCGCGCGAATCCTGATCGGAGCGCTCGGTCCGTTCAGTGAGCCGTCGACACCCGATTTGCCCGGGTTGCAATCTTTCGAGGGCGCGGTCTTTCATTCCGCCCAATGGGATCACAGCCGCGACCTGGTGGGCAAGAACGTCGGGGTCATCGGCACTGGCGCCTCGGCCGTCCAGTTCCTGCCCCGAGTGGCTCCGGACGCCGCCCATCTCACGTTGTTCCAGCGCACGCCGACGTGGATTCTGCCGCACCCGGACAGGCGAATTCACTCCACCTTCGCCCGCATCTTCACTCTCTGTCCTCGAACGCAGCGTGCGCTCCGGTCCATGTTCTCGGGGGTCCAGGCCGCGTTCGTGCCAGGCCTTGTCCGTCACCCGTCACTGCTGTTCCCTGCGGCAGTGCTGGGACGGATTCATCTGCGTCGCCAGGTCCCGGACACCACGCTGCGTCGGAAGCTGACACCGACCTACCGGTTCGGGTGCAAACGCCCGACGTATTCCAACGCCTTCTATCCGGCGCTCTGTCGCGACAACGTGCACGTGGAGACCAACCCGATCGCGATGGTGCACCCGAACGGCATCGAAACTTCCGACGGACACCAGCACGAGCTGGACACGATCATCCTCGGCACGGGCTTTCAAGTGGCCGGTCATTCCGGGTTCCGCCGCATCGTCGGACGACACGGGATCTCGCTCAACGACGCATGGAGAGATGGGGAAATGACGTCCTACAACGGCACGTCGGTCCACGGCTTCCCGAACTTCTTCATTCTCCTCGGCCCGAACTCGGTGGTCTACACCTCGCAGGTTGTCACCATCGAGGCGCAGGTCGACTACGTGCTCGCGTGTCTCCGGGCGATGGACGAACAGCAAGCGGTGTCGGTCGACGTCCGCAGGGAAATCCAAGCGCGATTCACCGCCGACGTGGACCGGGCCCTGCAGAAATCCGTATGGAATGCGGGTGGCTGCAGCAGCTACTACCTCAGTCCCAGCGGGCGTAACGTCACCTTCTGGCCTGGTTCGGTACGCAACTTCGAACGGGCGTTGGCCGACCTCGACATCGCCGACTTCGAATTCGGGGTCGTCGGATGACCAGGCCGAACGCGATGGGCAACAAACGGTGCATCGTCACCGGGGGCGCGCACGGCATCGGCGCTGCCACGGTCGACCTCCTGCTTCGACGCGGCGCCTACGTCACCGTCATCGATCTCGAGAAGCCGGGCACCCGCTCGTCGAATGACCGCCTCCTCCGGTTGTACGGTGACGTGACCGATCACGACGCCATGGAGCGCTGCGTGCAGGAGAGCGCGCTCCATTTCGGGGCAGTGGACGTCGTGATCGCGAACGCCGGGATCACGCCGCCACCCGCAACGGTGAGAACCGCGGATATTGCCGACTTCGACAAGGTGCTCGCCGTCAACTTCGGCGGTGTCCTCAACGTCGTCCGAGCAGCGATCGACGACATCGTAGACAGTGGCGGCCACATCCAACTCGTCTCGTCCTGCGCCGCATTCACACCGGGACCAGCCGGCTCCCCCTATATGGTGTCGAAGGCAGCGGTCGAGCAGTTGGGTCGATCGCTGCGCATCGAACTCGCCGCCGTCGGCGCCACCTGCGGCATTCAGTACTTCGGGATCGTCGACACCCGATTGGCAACGGATACGTTGGACTACAACGAATTCGGGCGACGAATCGGACAGCTTTTGCCCTGGCCCCTGAATCGTCGGATGACGGTCGACGATGCCGCGCACTCACTGGTGCGCGCCGTCGGTCGGCGCGCTCCGGTGACCGTCTCTCCCGCCCTATGGAGGCCCTACTATCACCTCCGTGGACTGATCAACCCCCTGCTCGAGCGGCGACTGTCTCGAAGCGATTCGGTTCACACGCTTCTCCGAGACATCGAAAACCACGCATTCGACCGGCGCCCGGCCGTACGCGCGGCGTCAGTGCGGCCCCTGCCGCGTCTCGACGATTGACAAATCCGCGGCGGATCGACCCGGCCCCCAGCGGCCCGCCGGACCACGACAACTTCCCGATTTCGACCGAGTCCTGTACCTGACGCCTCACGTAGGCGGATCCTATTATCGGCAGTGATATCAGTATGAATGGCTAGTCGAAGCGACCGCATCGACAGACCTTTGCGCCAGCGCGGCCACGGTGGTAGATGCACCCTGGCCGCTGCGGGGGTCACTCTCCGATCGTCACACAGAGCTGCAGGTTCGGACGACACGTGGAGCGTCCGGCACCCCGTCCGAGCCGGAATTGTCATCCGACGAAATTGAACCCCGTACTTGTTGGTAGGGATAGTGCCCGTCGGGGGCGTTGCTGACCACGAGTGTGCGCCGTCGTAGTCCCACCGGGAGCAGATTGCGCCACCTGAGTGCTTCTGCGAGGTCGGTACTGGTCCACAACGCGGACACCAACTCCTGACCTCCGGTCGAATGGGGTGAGCGCAACTCGACCGTGAACACGTACGGCAGCGGCGCCGTCGATTCCACAAGCGGCCCCCACTCGCTCCGCGGAACGAGCTCGTTGTCGGGGCCCTCGATGAACCGCACGTGGCCACCCCAGGCGGCGCGATACGCACGGGCGGCCTCGGCCGCTTCGGGTAGAGATGACGCGGACCGCACCACCACGGTGTCCTTGTCGTCGACCAACCACACCAGGAACCCACCAGACCCCGATTCTGCAGACGCATCACCCGTCGAGCGCCGGCCGTTCACTCGGTCGATCGCCTTGTCGTCGACGAGGTCGAGAAGATCGCACGAGCGCGGCGCTTCGGGAAAGCGGTGGGGCATGCGTTGGCTTCGGTCACACCGATCGCGTGGATGGGGTGGCTCTCGTCACAACCGGATCGAGTGTGACCTCGGCCGGAAGGAGCTGACACGGGGTGCTTGGGTAGTGCGGTTGTCACCGGGTGGCGGCTCAGAGTGGGCGTGTCGCCTACTCGATGGCGGCCGATGACGCTCGTGCGGTAACCCCGTTCGGCTCGCACAGATCAGTGCGTTCTTTGATCGAGTCCAGAAGCGGTGTACAAGCGGGGCGGTCGTTGTCTAGCGTAGGTGCCATGACAGTGCAGCCGGACAACCGTGAACGGCTCCGCGCAGCCGGCTTACGCGTCACCCGGCCCCGCCTGGTGGTGATGGACGTCGTCCACGACCACCCTCATGCGGACACCGACACCGTCCACACACTCGCCCGCGACACGCTCCCCGGAGTATCTCGCCAAGCGGTCTACGACATCCTCGACGCCCTGACCGGTGTCCGGCTCGTCCGCAGGATCCAGCCCGCGGGGCATGTCGCCCGGTACGAGTCCCGGGTCGGCGACAACCACCACCACCTCGTGTGCCGCACCTGCGGCACGGTCGCCGACGTCGACTGCGTCGTGGGCGAGGCGCCCTGTCTTGCACCGTCTCACGAGAGCGGCTTCGTCCTCGGCGAAGCCGAAGTGACCTTCTGGGGCCTGTGCCCCGCCTGCGCCACCCCTGACCCGATCGCAGCCCCGTGATCGACCCGATACAGCAGTACACCCGAAAGGAATGCGCTTGACCTCCGACGCCCGCCCACCCCATTCCGATGCGAAGACCGCCAGCACCAGCGAGAGCGAAAACCCGGTCATCGAATCGCCGAAACCCAAGGCGCACGCACCCCGGACGAACAAAGACTGGTGGCCCGAGCAGATCGACCTGTCGATCCTGCACGCCCACACATCCAAGTCCAACCCCCTCGGTGAGGCCTTCGACTACAAGGCGGCGTTCGCCGACCTCGACGTCGACGAACTCAAGGCCGACGTCGCCGCGGTGCTGACGGACTCGAAGGACTGGTGGCCCGCGGACTACGGCAACTACGGCGGCCTGTTCATACGACTCAGTTGGCACGCCGCCGGCACCTACCGCACCTACGACGGCCGCGGCGGCGGCGGACAGGGCGCGCAACGATTCGCGCCGCTGAACAGTTGGCCGGACAACGCCAACCTCGACAAGGCCCGTCGACTGCTGTGGCCGGTCAAACAGAAACACGGCAACAGCATCTCCTGGGCCGACCTGTTGGTGTTCGCCGGCAACGTTGCACTCGACTCGATGGGCTTCCGGACCTTCGGCTTCGCGTTCGGCCGCGAGGACATCTGGGAGCCGGAGGAAGTCTTCTTCGGCCCCGAGGACACTTGGATGGGAACCGACAAACGCTACTCCGGTGAGCGTGAGTTGGCCAAGCCTCTCGGTGCGACGACGATGGGTCTGATCTACGTCAATCCCGAAGGGCCGGAGGGTGAACCGGACCCGGTCGCTGCAGCCCACGACATCCGGGAGACGTTCGGGCGCATGGCGATGAACGATGAGGAGACCGCCGCGCTGATCGTCGGCGGACACAGTTTCGGTAAGACGCACGGCGCCGGACCTGCCGACAAGGTCGGGCCCGAACCCGAGGGCGCCCCGATCGAGCAGCAGGGCCTGGGATGGAAGAACGGGCACGGCACCGGCAAGGCCGAGGATCAGATCACCAGCGGCCTCGAGGTCGTGTGGACCTCGACGCCCACCCGGTGGGGCAACGGGTACCTCGAGAACCTCTACGGCTACGAGTGGGAGCTCGAGAAGAGCCCGGCCGGGGCGTGGCAGTTCGTCGCCAAGGACGGTGCCGGAGCGGGCACCATCCCCGACCCGTTCGGCGGTGCGGGCAGGGCACCGACGATGCTCGTCACCGACGTCGCTCTGCGCGAGGACCCGATCTACGCCGAGATCACCCGGCGGTGGCTCGATCACCCCGAGCAGCTCGAAGAAGCGTTCGCCAAGGCCTGGTACAAGCTGCTCCACCGCGACATGGGACCCGTGTCGCGATACCTGGGGCCGTGGGTTCCCGAGCCGCAGCTGTGGCAGGACCCGGTACCAGCAGCCGACTACCGTCCCATCGACGACGCCGACGCCGCGTCGCTCAAGGCCCGCATCCTCGACTCCGACCTGACGGTGCAGCAGCTGATCGGTGTCGCGTGGGCATCGGTGAGCAGCTTCCGCAGCACCGACTTCCGCGGCGGCGGCAACGGCGCCCGGGTGCGTCTGGAACCCCAGAAGGACTGGGAGGCCAACGAACCCACTGTTCTCGCCGCATCGATGCAGGTGCTCGAACAGATCCAGCAGGAGTTCAACGCCTCGGCCGGGGACAAGCAGGTCTCGCTCGCCGATCTGATCGTCCTGGCCGGGAACGCGGCGGTGGAGAAGGCGGCACGCGACGCCGGCCACGAGGTGACGGTGCCGTTCAGTGTCGGCCGCACCGACGCCACGCAGGAGCAGACGGACGTCGAGTCCTTTTCGGTGTTGGAGCCGCGCGCCGACGGTTTCCGGAACTTCCTGAAGGCGGACGAGGACACGCCGGCGCAGGTGCTGTTCCTCGATCGCGCGTACATGCTCAACCTGACCGCGCCCGAGGTGACGGTGCTGCTCGGTGGTCTGCGTGCTCTCGGCGCCAACCACGGTGGCATCAACCACGGTGTGTTCACCGACCGGCCGGGGCAGTTGACGAACGACTTCTTCGTCAACCTCCTCGACTCGGACACCGAATGGTCCGAGACCGGCGATGGTCTCTACACCGGCACCGATCGCGCGTCGGGTGAACAGAAGTGGACCGCGACGGCCATCGACTTGATCTTCGGGTCGCATTCGCAGTTGCGTGCCCTCTCGGAGGTCTATGCCCAGGCCGACAACGGCAAGAAGTTCGTCGAAGACTTCGTCTCCGTCTGGGCGAAGGTCGCCGACAACGACCGCTTCGACCTGCGTTGACCCAGTGACCCAATGACCCGGGGGTCGGGTGGTGCGCGAGGCGCGCCGCCCGACCACTGTCAGCCCCGGGGGGTTGTCATGGCCAGTGATGTCTTGCGCTCTTGCGCCGTCCGGGCGGGCGAGTGTCCCAACTCAGGCAGCCAACTAGCAGCGGCGAACGGGGTGCGTTCGGGCTTCGATCGAGGGACCGCGTCAGTCGCGCGTCGAGGTGGTGCACGCGTGACGCATGTAGGTGGCTCGCTGCTGGCGTCGTTCGCGTCCACTGGCCATGGCGAGGAGCTGATGGTGCTTGTTCGATTGATAGAAAAAGCGGGCACGCCAACGAGTTGTACGACTAATTCTGGATCGAGCACGCGGAGAAGGTCGGCGGCAAGAAGTCTCGTCGGGAACGGATCCGCGGCAGCGCTGAAGAAGGGCCGCCAGGACCTGCAGGACGTGCGGGTGTGGGCCAAGGAGAACGGCTTCGAGGTCAGCACCCGGGGACGCATCAGCCATGAAATCCAGGACGCGTACGACGCGCCCACTGACGTCGGACCGGGCCGACCATAGAATTAGGGTAGGCTACCACGTCTTGCGTCCGACCGGTGGCGAGGCCCGGCGGACCGCGTCGAAGATCCGGACCCGATGGAGGTGCCCTGTGGCGCGACAACTGACCACCCTGACCGTCCTGCGGACCGAGCGACTGACCCCGCACATGGTGCGCGTGGTGCTCGGTGGCGCAAACTTCGACGAGTTCGCGCCGTCCGAGTTCACCGACAGCTATGTGAAACTGCACTTCGGCGATGCGGACGACCCGACGTTGCGTACGTACACGGTGCGGTCGGTGGACACGGACGCGCGTGAGGTCGCCATCGACTTCGTCGTCCACGGAGACGAGGGAGTGGCGGGCCCTTGGGCGCTGCGGGCCTCCGCGGGGGACGAGCTCTCGTTCTTCGGACCCGCGGGTGCGTATTCGCCCCGCTCGGACGCCGACTGGCATCTCCTCGCGGGCGACGAGACGGGCGTGCCCGCCATCTCCGCGGCGCTCGCCGCACTCCCCGAGGGGGCCGTCGCGCACGTGGTGCTCGAGGCCGCGAGTCCGGAGGACCGCCTGGAGATCGCCGCGCCGGCCTCGGCCCACATCCGGTGGGTCTATCGCAGTAACGAATTCGGTACCTCCGCGCTGGCCGCCGCTGTCCGGGCGGTCGAGTGGCTGCCGGGACAGGCCCACGTCTTCGTGCACGGTGAGGCGCAGTCCGTGATGCACGAGATCCGGCCTTACATCCGTAAGAAGCGTGGCGTGACGGCGGAATGGGCCTCGATCTCGGGATACTGGCGTCGTGGCCGCACCGAGGAAGGATTCCGCACCTGGAAGCGGGAGCTCGCTGTCAGCGAATCCTGATCGGACCGGGTTCACGGACCAATTCGGCTATCCGACAACTGACGCGCCTCACCATTGCGTAGCGATCGCCGCCGGTACAGGTGACTTCTTCTCGCGGCGATAGGTGGCCGCGATCTGCTCGGTTGCAAGCGGGTGATGTGATTCCGGGGCCGCCTCGTCCGCGGTGTTCGACGGGTGAAACCACGCCATGATCGGCGTCATCGCGATCAGGCAGTCGGGGCCGAGTCGTGGCGGCCACAGAGAAAGTTTGCGTAGCCTTACCTAAGTAGCTACGCTCCAGCGAGTAAAGGTCCGGTCAAGACATCACACCCTCTGGAGCCTCGTGAAGACCCCGAAAACCCCGATCCTCGCCCTCCTCGCCACCGTGATCACGGTGAGCGCGCTCGCGAGTTGCAGCACCGACGACACCACGTCCGCGGACTCCGCCACCACCGTCTCCATCGACACCGCCACCGGACCTGTCGAGGTCCCCCAGAACCCGCAGCGTGTCGTCGCCCTCGACAACACGTCGCTGGAGACCCTGCGCGCGTTCGGCGTCGAACCGGTGGCGCTGCCCAAACCGATCATGCCGTACGAAGGGTTCGAGGACTGGATCGACGACGACGCCATCCTCGACGTGGGGACGCACAGGGAGCCGAACCTGGAGATCGTGAACGAGGCGGAACCCGATCTCATCATCGGCGGTTACCGCTTCTCGGAGTACACCGACGAACTCGGTCGTATCGCCCCCACGCTGGACATCGCGCCATCCGACGATGCCGAGGGTGGTTACGTCGAGTCACTGAAGCGCCAGACCGCCTCTCTCGGCGTCGTCTTCGACCGCGAGGAGCAGGCGTCCGAGATCATCGCGGCTCTCGACGCCGCCGAAGACAACGCGGCGGAGCGGACCACCGGCCAGTCGGTGTTCCTGTCCGTCGTCTCGGGCGGCAAGATCGACAACGGTGCCGGACGGATCGGTCGGATCATCGAACCACTGAACCTGCGCGACGTCTTCGCCGGTGAGGCCGGCGACGTGCACGGCGACTCCGGCCTCGCGCCGGAGGCCGTCGCCGCGGCGAACCCGGAGTGGATGATCGTGCTGGACCGCGACGCCGCGGCCGGCGAACCCGGTGCCGCTCCGGCGAAGTCGGTGATCGATGCGCAGGAAGCGTTCGCCCACACCACGTTCGCGTCCGAGGACCAGATCGTCTACCTCGATCCGTACTTCTACACGCGCGAGAGCATCCAGGCGTACGCCGAGACGTACGAGCAGCTCGCGGACGCCTTCTCGAATGCATCGTAGGACAGCACTTCTGGGCTCGGCGGTGGTCACCGCCGCCCTGGTCGCGGCGTCGCTGCTCGTCGGCGAGTTCGACATCTCGCTCGGCACACTGCTCACCGACCCGGTGGCGCGGGAGATGTTCCTCATCTCCCGCGTCCCGCGGACCCTCTCATTGATCTTCGCCGGCGTCGCGATGGCGGTGTCCGGTGTGGTCATGCAGATGATCACTCAGAACAAGTTCGTCGAGCCCACCACCGCCGGCACGAGCCAGTGGGCGGGGCTGGGCATTCTCGCGGCCCTGTTGCTGGCGCCGAATCTCGGGCCGATGCCGAAGATGCTGATCGCCACCGCGTTCGCCTTCGTCGGCACCATGTTGTTCGTCGGCGTCCTGCGTCGAATCTCGTTGGAACAACAACTGGTGGTCCCCCTGGTCGGCATCATGCTGGGCGCCGTCGTCGGCGCGATCACCACCTTCCTCGCCGGCACATTCGACCTGCTGCAGTCCATGTCCGCGTGGCGGTCCGGCGGATTCAGCGGCATCGTGCGCGGTTTCTACGAACCCTTGTGGGCCGTCGTCGTCATCGCCGTGCTCGTCTACCTGCTCGCGCACCGCTTCACCGTCGCCGGCCTCGGGAAGGACCTCGCCACCACGGTCGGACTGAACTACGACGCGACCGTCGTGCTCGGCGTCGCGATGGTGGCGGTGTGCACCGGTGTCACCAGCGTGGTGGTCGGCTTCATCCCGTTCCTGGGCCTCATCGTGCCGAACATCGTGTCCATGGTCCTGGGAGACGACGTACGGAGGAACCTTCCGTGGGTAGCGGTGCTGGGCGTCGGACTGCTGCTGGCCTGCGACCTGATCGGGCGCACGGTGGTCGCGCCCATGGAGATTCCGGCCTCGGTGATTCTCGGCGCGCTCGGCGCCGCGGTCTTCGTCCTTCTCGTGGTGAGGCAGCGACGTCATGTTCTTGCGTGAATCACCCTCGATGCCGACGCTGGTACGCACCGACTCGAGACCACGTCCGCGACGACGACTTCTCGTGGCCTCCGCGGTGCTGGCGGGGGCGATCGCCTGCTTCCTTCTCCTGTTCGTCCGGGGTTCCTTCGAGTTCGCGGTGGAACGCCGCGCCACGATGCTGGGCGCCATGGCCGTCGCGGCCTTCGCCCACGGGCTCGGCACCGTCGTCTTCCACACCGTCACAGACAACCGATTGCTCACTCCGTCCATCGTCGGTTTCGACTCGCTGTACGTGCTGATGCAGACCGTCATGGTGTTCGTCTTCGGCGGCTCCGTCATCGCGCGGACCGACGGCACCCCGAAAGTGATCGCACAGACCCTCACCATGGTCCTGTTCGCCACGATCCTCTATCGCTGGCTCTTCTCCGGTCGCCTCGGCAGTCTCTTCACGATGCTGCTCGTCGGCGTCGTCCTGGGACTGGCCTTCGACAGCCTCTCGACGTTCCTGCAGCGTCTGCTCTCCCCCACCGAGTACGACCTCCTGTCCGTTCGCCTGTTCGGTCGCCTCAGCGGGGTGGATCCGGGCATGCTTCCCCTCGCGTTCACGGTGTGCGTCGCGGTGGGAGTGGTGTTGTGGCGCAGACGCTTCCGGCTCGATGCGCTGTTGCTCGGCCGTGACTCCGCGACGACCATCGGCGTCGACCACAAGCGTGAACTGACGCTCGTGCTCGTTCTGGTGGCGCTGCTGGTGTCGTTCTCCACCGCGCTGGCAGGGCCGATGACCTTCTTCGGCTTCATCGTCGCGACGATGGCCTATCAGGTGACCGGCAGCTACAAACACCAGTACGTGCTTCCGATGGCATTCCTGCTCGGCATGCTCACGCTCGTCGTCGGACAGTTCGTCATGCAGCACGTGTTCTACGCGGCCGGTTTCCTCACGGTCGTCATCGAATTCGCGGGTGGACTGCTCTTCCTCGTCGTCGTCCTCCGGAAAGGCAGACTGTGATCACGTTCTCGGACGTCTCCAAGACCTACCAGAGCGAGACGGTGCTCGGACCGGTCAGCGGCACCATCGCAGAGGGTGGCATCACCTCGGTCGTCGGGCCCAACGGAGCGGGCAAGTCGACCCTGCTCTCGATCATGGGCAGACTGCTCGAGCCGACCACCGGAACCGTGACCATCGGAGACGCCGTGGTGCAGCACACGGCCACGAGAGACTTGGCCCGCATCGTCTCGGTGCTGCGCCAGGACAACCACCTGACCGCGCGGCTCACCATCCGCGAGCTCGTCTCGTTCGGCCGGTTCCCGCACTGCGGCGGCCGACTCCGCGCACACGACCACGAACACGTCGACCGTGCGCTCGACTTCCTGCACCTCGACACCCTCGCCGGGCGCCACCTCGACCAGGTGTCAGGTGGTCAACGCCAGCGGGCGTTCGTCGCCATGGTTCTCGCGCAGGACACTCCGTACGTCCTGCTCGACGAGCCGCTGAACAATCTGGACATGAAGCACTCGGTGGCGATGATGGGCCATCTCCGACGCGCGGCCGACGAATTGGGGCGCACGATCGTGCTCGTGGTGCACGACATCAACTTCGCGGCGGCCTGGTCGGACGACATCGTCGCGATGCGGGACGGCCGGATCGTCGTCAGCGGGCCCGCCGGCGCGATCATGCACGACGACATCCTGAGCGACGTGTTCGATACCCGGGTGCGCGTCCACGACATCGACGGCGCGCGGACCGCCGTGTACGCCCGCCCTCGGAACGAGGTGCGCACCGCGGCCCCGACACAGTCATGACATGCACGACCAGGCACTCGAAGAATTCACCGTGAAACGACGAGGCACTCGTTAGATGGTAGGCAGCACCAGCAACGCCCACGACGCTAGCGGCGCGGCAACGCAGATGTAGCCGCAGTAGGCCAGCATCTTGCGTTGGAACGCGAGTTTGTCCTCCACCTGGGCCACGCTCAGCACGATGACTCCGTTCGTCGAGAACGGGCTGACGTCTACGACTGTGGCGCAGAAACAGACAGCGAGAACCAAAGGAATCGCCCCGACCTGTCCGCTCGCCATCAGCGGAGCAGCGAGCGGCAGTGCGATGAGGATGATTCCAAAGGATGAGCCGACTGCCGAGATCACTCCGATCGCGAACAGCAGAGCGAAGACGGTGAGCAGCACAGAAGGGATTCGAGCCGCCGTGTCACCGAGGTATTCGATAGTCCCGTTCTGGGTGAGCACGCCCATGTAGGTCACGACGCCACACACCAGCAATGCTGCCGGCCACGCGATCTGCTTCATGGATTCACTGACACGGGTGGGGCACACCAGGAGCAGCACCACCGAGATGATCAGGGACGCAACCCCCACGTCGACACCGAACATCGCACACGCGAGGAGGGCGACGATCGACGTGAGTGTCAGGCCTTGCTCCCAGTTCAACTTCTTCGGAACCGGTGTCAGCGTGGAGACGTCGAGTGCGGGCTCGGTGTGTGCAGTGACGACCCCGCCGCCACCGCTGTGCACCGACCTTGGTTCTGCGACAGTGTCCGCAACGCGCGTTCCGGAGCTCGGCCCCCCGGTGGGAGACGGCGTCTCCTGATCTATGCGGCGCTGGATATCCCGGCTCTCCGGACCCCAGATGTCACGGCCGAGGAATGCAAAGGCCACGCACGCGAAGGCCAGGTTCAATCCCAGCGGCACGACGAACAGCAAGAGCGGATCGACGACGACGTCGTAGTCCTTCAACAACTCCTGAATACCCACCGAATAGACGGTGATGGGCGAGAATGCGGCACCGAAGGCGCCATGCCCGATCATGGCGCTCATCAAAAGGGGATTGATGCGGTAGCGCTTGGCGAGGGGCATCGCGATCGGTGCCAGCATGCTCACGGCCAGCACCGCGCCGAGGGACATCAAAAGGGCAGACAGGACGAACATCGCCCAGGCAACCGCCCATCGCCTCCCACCCACGAGGTGCAGCGCGGCACGCATGATAGTACCGAGTGTGCCGTTGACCTGGGCAATTCCGAACAACAGTGTGATGCCCAGGACGACGATGAACATCTCACCGGGGAAGCCGGACATCACATCGTCGATGCTCATGTTCGAGATGAACGGCGCCACGAGAAACGCTGCGGCAAATGCGATAAGACCCATGTTGATGGGCCTGACGGTGGCAATGGCGAAAATTGCCACCAGAGCGAGAATCGATACGAGATAGACCACTCGGTACTCCTGAGTTGGGGTGGCAGCATGCGCGTGCCACGGTCCGAATGCATCGACCGGGTCGGTCTCGGCGCGCCGAGAGCCGAACGCGCGATGCATGCAGTAGAGAAGCTGGCCAACCTGGTGGTCGACTTCGGCTCATCTCCGATTACTGAGTGAATCTCATTTAATGAGATGCAATCACTCAACTAACAGGAATTTTATCGGAATGTAATCTGTGACACAAGGTTGTTGTCACACTGATCCAGATCACATCGGCGAACGTGACACAGCGCATCTCGGCTGTCGCCAGCCCTGCGGACAGCAGAGAATCGCTGACGTCATGTCACAAATCATGCGGAGCCGGCACCAGGTAGCGCCAGGGTGTGACGTTCGAGTCGAGCGGCATCGGAACGACGATGACAGTGGGGAGATCGCTGGCCGAGGCAGTGACGATCGCCCTCTCGAGTTCGTCCGGGGTCTCGGCCCTGGCGACGTGGGCGCCGTAGGCCAGTGCGAGGGCTTCGAAGTCCGGATTATGCAGTGTCGACCCGACCTCACGCCCGAACAGGCGGTGTTGATCGGCCTTGACGTTGCCGAATGCTCCGTTGTCGAAGACGACGACGATCACTCCCAGTCGGTACTGAACTGCAGTCGCCAATTCCTGGATGCTGAATTGGAACCCGCCGTCGCCGGTGACCGACACGACCACCGAATTCCTGTTGCCCGCTTTGACTCCGAGCGCGGTGGGGAACCCGAATCCCAGATTGCTCTGATGTCCGCAGGTGATGAAACGGCGGGGCTCGTCGACAGGGAAGGAGAAATACGACGAGAACCCGATCTGGGATACCTCTTCGACGAAGAACCCGTCGTCGGGAAGGGCCCGACGGATCGCCGCCAAATAATCACGGTGGGGCTGCAGCCACGCATCGATCTCGATGGCCTTGTCGCGCTTGTATTGCGCGAGCTCAGAACGCCGATCGACGCGGGGGGACGTCGTGCTCCGAAGTTGCGTGAGGAGGGCGGAGGCCGCGTCGTCGGAGTCCGCGGTGATGCCGACGGTCGGTTCCAGTCGGATGTGTGACGCCGGGTCGATGTCGATGTTGATGCTCGGCACCGCGTGCGATTTTTTCGGCCACCGGAACCACAGCAGCTCGGCCTTCGTGCCGATGGTGAGGACCAGGTCGGATTCACGCCATTGGTCGTACCCATCAGCGCACGTGAAACTCAGGGGAGACGATTCCCCGACGACACCCTTTCCGCTCCGGAAAGCGATGACCGGGGCCTGGAGGTGTTCTGCCAGCGCACGGATGGTCGCGCTGGCCTCACGTGCTCCGCCCCCGACGAGAATGACTGGGCGATTCGAGCCGGCGAGAAGCTCGGCGGCCGATGCGATCTCCACTGGATCGACAGCAGTATTGTCGAGCGCCATCGGCAGGACATGAGCAGCAGGCGCTTCTCGGCCGAGTACGTCCCACGGAGCCGCCACCACAGTCGGGCCGGGCCGCTCGGAACGCGCCGCGTGGATTGCCTGCGCCAGGATTCTCTTTGCATGCGAGGGGTGCATGACATTGTCGGAGCGTTTGGTCACCGTGCGCAGGGTCGCGATCTGACTCGGCATCTCGTGCACGTGGCCGAAACCCCGGCCCATGTAGTCCGAGGGAATTTCACTGGTCAGGCACAGGACAGGTGTACTTGTCCCCAGCGCGGTGAGCAACCCCGCGGAGGCATTGAGGATTCCAGGACCTGGCACGGCGCTGAACACGCCGAGAGCGCCGGTGGACTGGGCGTAGCCCATGGCCATGTACGCACATGCCTGCTCGTGCCGAGCACCGATGAGTTCGATTTGATTGGCTGCATCGGCGAGCGCATCGAAGAGCGCGTAGGTCTGCACGCCCGGGATGCCGAACACTGTGGTGACGCCGTGATCGAGCAGTCCTTCGACGAGGGCGTGCGCCGTGCTCTGCCGCTTTCCTGGTGAAGCGATGTCGTGCCCGTCGCCTGAGTCGGCGGTCGGGTCGAGGTGAAGTTCGGAGATGGTCATGGTGCAGTCCTTTGTCGGAGTGAGTGGTCGGGTCGAGTCACGAGGCGGGCAGCGGCGCTGCGCCTGCCACGACTTCGCGGGCAAGTCCTGCGGCCTGATGCAGAAGTTCTTCGTCGATTCCGGTCGGGATGCCGGCAGCGTGAAAGGTTCGTACGAGATCTTCCGTCGCCAGGTTGCCGTGGGCGCCGGGTGCGAACGGGCACCCCCCAAAGCCTGCGAGCGCACTGTCGAAGTGTTCGATACCGACTTCACGAAACGCGCGAACAGCGGTGACGAGGGCCTGATCCTGTGCGTTGTGCAGGTGGAGGGCAATCGTGAGTCCGGGTAGCGCATCACGTACGGCCTCGGTTGCTCGGATGACATGGTCGGGTGTCGCCACTCCGAGTGTGTCGGCCAGACCGAGCGCGCTGACTCCGGTGTCGGCCATCCTTCGACACACCTCGACCAGTCTGTTGATCGGAATCTCCCCCTCGAAGGGGCAGACGAACGACGTGCTGATTCCGCCGACGAACACCCGGTCGGTGTACTGCGCGATGACGGCCCCCATGTCCCGAACAGCATCGATCCACGGTCGGCCGGCGTTGGCTCGGCTGTGGGAGGCGCTCGCGGACGTCACGACCTGGATGATGTCGATCTCGGTCTTCGCTGCCCGCCGTACCCCGCGGCCGTTCAGCGCGAGTGCACTGAACCGTGCTGAACTCGGCCGCGGCGCTCCTGCCACCACATCGGCCGCGTCGGCCATCTGCGGTACCAGAGTCGGTGAGACGAAGGACGTGATCTCCGCAGTCGTGATTCCGCACTCGACGATGCGGTCGAGCACCTCGAGCTTGTCGGAAGTGGTGACGATGCAGTCCTCGTCCTGCAGACCGTCGCGTAGGAAGACATCGGTGATGTGAACGCGCGACATTTCAGATGACCTTTCGAGCGCGCAGCTCTTCGAGTTCGCGATCGTCTAGGTGCAGCGCTGCGCGCAACACCTCGTCGGTGTGACGTCCGAGATCCGGCCCTGCCCACCGAACCACGGTGGCCCGGTCGTCGAATCGTGGGACCACACCGGGGAAGCGAATGTCCTCCTCGACACCGGCGTCGATCTCCACCTTCAGCGATTGCAGCATTCCGCGGGACTCGAAGTGGGCGTCGCTCGCGATCTGCGCAGCGTCGTAGACCTCGCCAACCGGTACGCCGGCGGCGCCGAGTTCTTTGACAGCCACTGCGACGGTTCGCTTTCCGGTCCATGCGGTGATGGCATCGTCAAGTTCGGCCTCGCGGTGAAACCGGCGATTGCCGTCTGCCAGGTCGGGATCAGCGGCGAGATCCGGTCGGCCCACTGCGGTCATGAGCCGACCGAAGACGCCGCTGGAATTCCCGGCGATCACCACGCCTCCGTCCGAACAGTTGTACACCCCACCGGGCACCACACCCGGAAGGTTCCCGGCCGTGCGTTCCCTGACGATGCCGTAGGCATCGTGATCCGGTATCAGGCTCTCCATGGCCATGAATACGGCCTCGTGCAGTGCGACGTCTGCCACCTTCGGGCGGGAGTGGTCAGACCCAGAGCGTTCACGAGCGAGAAGCATCACCAGCGCTCCGACGGCCCCGTGCAGACCAGCCAGCACGTCTCCGATGGGTGCGGCCGGCCGGACAGACGGTCGGTCGGGATGTCCGGTCACGTGTCGAAGCCCGCCGAAGGCCTCCGCGACACCGCCGAACCCGGCACGGTCACGGTTCGGACCGGTCTGGCCGTACCCGGAGATGCGAACCATGACGAGCCGAGGATTGCGTTCCTGCAGCGTGTCCGGCCCCAATCCCCACCGTTCCAACGTCCCCGGCCGAAAGTTCTCGACGACGACATCTGCGGTCTCGATCAGCCGTAGCGCGAGATCCCGGCCCGCGTCCTCCCGGAGGTCGATTGTCACCGACTGCTTGTTCCGCGCGATCGTGCGGAACATCATCGAGGTGGTGCCCCTGTGCCGCCGCCATCCTCGCAGCTCATCCCCGCCGTCCGGCCGCTCGATCTTGACGACCTCGGCACCGAAGTCCGCGAAGAGACGGCTGGCGAACGGTGCGGCGATGAAATTCCCGAGCTCGATGACGCGGAACCCGTGCAGTGGACCATTCCCCGTCTCCTCATCGGAGGGTGATTCGCGATGGTCGTCAGGGCTCTGCATGTGGCTGCCTTCCTCGCACCTAGCGCAGTCTCAATAAATGAGACATTAATTCCTCTTTATTGATAGCAACAGTAGTGTTCTGGATCACCAATCGCAAGTACACCCGGGTCGGACCACGTCGGAAACGCCAACTCCCCCAGGCGTGCCGATTCGATGTGCCAGAGGGTCGCGCGACCGCGCTCTGTCGACCCTGATGCCGAGAGCCGATCTGGAGCACGCCGATCGCACCGACCGATGTAGTGGCCGACGCGCTCGGGACTTGCCCGGGCGCGCGGATGCGCGGCCATGAGGGCGGGCCGGGTCAGCACCCGTGCAAGCCTCCGTCAGCTCGGCTGCAATCGGAGCACGCACGGCTCCGCCCTGAGCGCGATCACCGCGAGCGGCGCCGCACGCGGCACCCTCGTCCATAGGTACGTGGCGAGTTCAGCGGTCTCATGGAGGGGATGAGGGTCGTGCACCCCGGACGAAGTGGACCTCGGCTCGCAGTGACGGACAACCACGTCAGGGCGCGAGCGACTTCTCTATGTCGCGGGCGGCGTCGAGCACGGCGCTCCCCCACATCTGTCCCGGCGTCGTGTCGATACGCTGGACGGGACCGGCGACACATACTGCGGCGATGATGCGCCCGTCTTTTCGCACAGGTGCACTCACGGATCCGAGTCCCGGGGTCCGCTCTTCCATGGCTTCCCACCATCCGCGCTCGCGGGCACTGCGGTCGGAATCGAGATCCCCCGACAGGACATGGCTCGCGGAGCCGAGAGTCATCGGTACGGCAGTTCCTACCGGCCCCACCGCCCGCAACACGTGACGGGAGTCCACGCTGACGGTGCACAGTCGGTCGTTCCCACGTGGAACCCACAATTGCGCGGTCTCCTCGGTGACCTCGCGCAGTCGCTCGAGCACCCGTTTCGCAACGTCGTTCAGGAGTGAGCTGGTATAGCGATCTCCTGGATGAATCAATCCGTCGTCGGCACGTCGAAGAAACGAGTAGCGCACCATCTCGCTCACGAGCCGGTACACCGTGGATGACGACAGACCCAATAAGCATGCCAGGTCCGTGGTCGAACGTGGTTGGATCTCCACTGCATCGATGATCGCAGCGGCACGTGGCAGGACTCCCACCGTCGGAGTGATACTCGAATCCGACTCGACTTCGGCCATGTCGTCTTGCCACCACCTCTCCGCGTTCGATCGGACGCTGTCGATCATAGGTGGACCCGTTCGGTGCGATCACACACGGACGTCGACGGGCGCTCGTTTCGTCGCGGTGATGACTCCACTGGGCGTTCCGCCACGAAGCACAGTGTCGAAGTTGTGCCAAACCATGGCGATTCGCCTCTGCACGTTCTCCCAGCCCACACCGGCCATATGGGGTGTGCACACGACTCGATCGAGTTGAAGCAATTCACTTGTCGGGCTTAGTGGCTCGCTCGCGTAGACGTCGAGGCCGGCACCGGCGATTCGGTCCGCACGGAGAAGTTCGATCAGGGCGGTCTCGTCCACGACTTCCCCTCGCCCGACATTGACCAGCACACCACTGCTCTTCATCGCGGCGAGTTCCTCGTACCCGATCATCTGATCGGACTCCGCGTTCAACGGAACACTGAGGCAGACGACGTCGGACATCGACATCAGTTCCTTCAGCTCGACACGGCGAGCCGGAATGAGTTCGGACACTGTCAGGGGGATCTCCGCATTGTCGTAGAACACGACGTCGGCCCCGAAACCTTGGTGCACGATCTTTCCGACCCAGCGGCCGATGTTGCCGAGGCCCACGATCCCGACGGTCTTACCGTAAAGTTCGGAATAGGACGTCTCGTCCAGATCTTCACGCCAACTCCCCTCCCGCATGAACTGCATCGATGCAGGTATTCGACGCAACACAGTCAAGATCAACGTCAGTGCATGTTCCGCCACTGATATGGAGTGGGTCTTCATCTGGGCGACCGGCACCTTCAGATCATTGAGGGCATCGAGCGGGAGTTGCCCGTAACCGGAACTCATGTACTGAATGAATTTGACCTTCTCGGCGGCGCGGAACACCGCTTCGGGAACGTTCACGCCGGAGATGATGAAATCCGCGTCAGCCGCCTCGGCACACATGGCCGACAGACCGGAGTCCAACGACATGATCGTCACATCGAAGCCGGCCGGTGCAGAGCTCACGATGCGATCGACGTAGTCCGGCAAGGGGTTGAGAAACAGAACTTTCAGGGACATGGGTTGCTTTCCGTGTGTGGTGCCCGGTCGGATGCCGATGGGCAAACCTCGAGCATTGGTGTCGTGATCGGTCCGTGTACTCGAGGAGCGAGCAGCGTTGCACGCACCTACCGGGGTAGGGCGCCGATGACTGCGTCCACTACTTCCTGCGTGCTCGCCGTTCCGCCGAGGTCCCTCGCCAGAGGGCCCGACGCGAGCGTCGATTCGACGGCGTCATCGATGTCACGTGCGGCCGACAGGCAGCGGCCGTCGTCGTTCTTCTCGCCGATCCACTGGAGCATCATCGCGGCGGAGAGAATCATCGCTATCGGATTGGCAATGCCTTTGCCCGCGATGTCGGGCGCGCTACCGTGTGACGGTTGAAAAACCCCGCGCTCGCGACTTATGTCGGCAGAGGGTGCGACACCGAGTCCTCCGACGAGGCCCGCCGCGATCTCCGAGACGATGTCTCCGAAGATGTTCTCGGTCACCACGACATCGAAACGCTCCGGTTCGGTGACCATGAGCATGGATCCGGCGTCGATGTACAACTTCGCGGTCGCCACGTCGGGGTTCTCGGCGGCGACCTCGTCGAACACTTTTTCCATCAGGACGTTGCTGCGCAGGGCGTTCGACTTGTGCAACAACGTCACGTGCCCCGGTGTGCCCCGAGTGTGGCGTGCTCGGGCCTGGTCGAATGCCACGCCGAACAGTTTCTCGCATGTTCGCCGTGTGATGGTCATGCGGTCACTTGCTTCATCGTCGCTCGGCTCGTGGAAATCGGACAAGCCGGCGAACATACCTTCCGATGTCTCCCGAATGACGAGCATGTCGATGTGGTCTGCCTTCACTGGGCTGTGGACTCCCGCGTGGAGACGAACCGGACGGAGGCTCGAGAACAGCCCGTAGTGCGCACGCATGTCGACCTGCGCACCGAGTTCGAGCCCGTTCGCATCGCGCACATCCGGCAATCCCATCGCGCCGAACAGGACTGCGTCCGCTTTTCCGATCTCGTCCATGTCGGCTTCGGTCATTCTACGACCGGTGCGACGGTAGAGGTCCGCACTGAAATCATGAAAGGTGTAGTTCAGATCTATCCCGCGGGAGGTCTCGCAATGCTTCAGCACCGCCATTGCGGCCTCGACGACTTCGGTCCCGATGCCATCGCCCGGGATGACGGCGATTTCGTACTGAGTCACGGCTCTCCTGCATGAGTCGTAGTCGGGCATGCGCGTTGCTCCGACTCGGGGATGGCGAGATTGTGTTCCTAATAATCAGTAACACAGTTCCCGATGGGTGGTAATACCGTAGCAGTGCGTGACTCGGCTCACAAGCGAGTCCTGCGCTGACAAGCACAATCGAAAACGGCACGGAACTACTCCGCGGCCGAGACGCGGAGGTTCGACGACCTGATTCGTGACACTGTCACAGCAGTGAGAATCACTGGCTTCGCACGCGACGGAGTGATTATCTCTCTGCTGTGCAGCGTGTTTCAATGAGTGGCGACAATGCGACTGCGAGCCGGGTATCACGATGGTCTGGCTACGCGCCCCTGTGAATGTAAGAACCGCACACCGAGAACCCCGTCGTCGACGAGCTCGGCGGTCCCAAGGCATTAGTCGTGCCGCGCCACTGTGTCGACGAACTTTCGCTGAGGATCCCCGGTCTCCGGGACTGCGTCGCGATCCACACCACCGACCCCGACACGATGAGCTCCAGCGCTCCGAGGTAGACCGGCAGATGCATGGCCGTGGACGCTCCGTTCACGGGAACCGAGACTTCATGATGGGCGTGCCCTACCCCTACGCGGCCGTCCATCGTCGCCAGGTGCACAGCGATCATCACAGTCGACATCAGCGCGGTGACGACCCACGCGCCGATCGACGGCCGTCGACACACGTGCACTCCGCACACCATGCAACCAGCCGCCATGATCGATGTGAGTGCGGTGGCCCCGGAGTGCCCCGACGGCACGAGATGCGCCGCCGCGGATACGGACGCGACGAGCACCGCAACAACAGCGGCGACCCTGTAGCCCGTGCTGTCCAGCGCCGCGTCGCCGCTCGAGTAGGACGCCGGGTGGACGGCCGACATCGTCATTCTCGGTGCCGACCCATGTCGGCGTATCGCCGACGGGACTTCGACTTCAGGACGAACGACGCCCCTACACCGAGCAGTGCGACGAGCACGAGCAGACCGGGCAGCACCCAGACGAGAGCGCCACCCGAGCTGATGAGGAGCTCGAAGTTGGCGACGGCGTACGCGAGGATGCCGAGCAGCGCGATGCCGGCGATGATCGGCGCCACCACGGTGCGGAGAACGTTGCGGTCGAGTTCGCGGTGGCGAGCGAAGAACGCCACGATGGCGAAAGACGACGCGGCCATCAGGGCGATGACTCCGAGCGTGCCCAGGTTGGTCAACCACGTGAACAGGGCGAGCACGGGGTCCTTCGCCGTGAGAGCGAACAGAACCACGATCAGGACAGCCAGGACGGACTGCGCCAGCGATCCGACGTGCGGACTGCGATGGCGCGCATGGGTTCTGCCGGCGCGATCGGGCAGCAGCCCCTCGCGCCCCAGGGCGTAGGTATACCGCGCCACGGCGTTGTGAAAGGCCAGCACCGCGGCGAACACACTGGTCACGAACAGTGCGCGCATGATGGTCGTGTACCAGGGTCCGATGTAGCCGTTCGACAGTTCGAAGATGAACGTCGTCGGATCCGCCAGCTTCGCCACGGCATCGGGGATGTTCGCCGATCCCGCACCGTTGACCATCAGGAACGTCACGACGGCGTACACGGACCCGATGGTGACCACGGACAGGAACGTCGCGCGAGGAACGGTGCGTGCAGGGTCCTTCGCCTCTTCGCTGTAGATGGCGGTGGCCTCGAAACCGACGAAGGACGCGAAGCAGAACAGCAGCGCGATGGGCAGCGAGCCACTGGTCAGTGCGCCCGGCGTGAGCGGGGTGATCTCGAGGGGCGCGGCGCCGTAGTCGGCGCCCTTGATCGCGATGACGATCGCGAGGCCGAGGACGACCAGGAACTCCGCGGCGACGAGCACCGACAGCACCTTCACCGAGAGATCGATCTGCCGATATCCGAGTACCGCGACCGCTGCGATCCCGATGAGCACGTATACCCACCACTCGATGGTGACGCCGAACTCGTCGGTGACGAACCCACTGGTGGCGGCGCCGAACAGTCCCCACAGGCCGATCTGCATGGCGTTGTAGCTGATCAGCGCCAGATACGCTGCTGCCCCGCCGAATTGCTGACGCAGCCCTCTGGTGACATAGGAGTAGAACGCACCGGTACTGGTGTGATGGCGGGCCATAGCGGTGTAACCGATCGCGAACACCAGCAGGGTGACCGCGGCGAGGACGTAGGCGCCAGGCACCCCCGGCCCGTTACCGAGAAGCATCGCCACGGGCGCTCCTCCTGCCATGGCGGTCAGTGGCGCGGCCGCCGAGATGACGAAGAAGGTGACACCGAGTGTGCCGAGAGATCCTCGGCGTAACCGGTGGTCGTGAGCGGGTGTGTCGGTCGTGGGACGGTCAGTGGTCATGATGGCTCCGTGTGGGAGAGGGTGGCGAGCGGGATTGTCGAGATGTCAGCCGTGGCAGTGTTTTCCGGAAGCGGGGACGTCGAGAGTGGGGTTGCGGTCGAAGAAGCCGACGGGCTTGAGCGTGAAACCGGTGTAGTCGACGGGCATGATCGGCCAGTCCTCCGGTCGAGGAAAGTGCGTGAGCCCGAAGGTGTGCCAGAGAACGATGTCGTCGTTCTCCACAGTGCGATTGCCGGCGACATAGGCGGGAAGCCCTGAGCCGCCGGGGTGCTGGTTGACGAAGTCACCTGAGGCGTACATCTCCGCCGGGTCGTACCGGGTGACCCACAGGTGCTTCGTGGCGAACGCGGCACGGGCTGCCACCGAGGAGCTCGGGTCGGCGAGCAGCGTGGGCTTCCCCTCGGGGAACAGTGCGTAGGCCACGGGGTGTCCGAGGCGGTTCGTCACACCGGGATTGACGATGTGCCAGAGCCGTCCCACTGAGTTGTCGGCCAGGCGTTGCGCCTCTGTCTCATTGCGCAACAACGTTTTTTGCAGAGTGAAGGCGTTTCCGTGCGGGTTCTGTGCGCTGATGGGAACGCGGGCGGCCTCGATCTCCTCGACGCTGTTGCGGTCGCCGTCGACGGTCATGTCCAGGCGTGCACTGAACAGGTGCTGGTGGTAGGGAGCGCCGAGTCCGGGCGCGATCTCCGAGCCGTAGGGGTAGTCGCCGCCGGCGTGAGCCGAGGTGAAGACGATTCCTGTGGCCTTGACCTCGAACTCGATGGTTCCGTCGAGGTAGAGGTACCAGAAGAACCCGTAGTCGTAATTGCCGATGGTGGTGAAGAACGAGATCACCAGTCGCCGTTGACGTCTTGTTTCGCTCGATCCCGCCCACTGGTCGGTGTGCTTCCACAGGATGCCGAAGTCCTCCTCGTGCATACAGATGGCATTGCGCAGGGTGCGAGCGTTGCCGAGCTCGTCGGCGACGACAGCGTCGAAGTAGGTGATGTCGCCGACGCAGTCGCAGCCGAGTTCGAGTGCGTTGGCGTAGCGGCCCACGAGGTATTCGCCGGTGTCGAAGTAGTTCTGCCAGCTCCGTACCGGTGACGGGTCTCCGTACGGAACGACCATCTCGGCGATCGAGGCCCGGTGGACGATGGGCCGCACCCGACCGCCGTCGGTGAAGCCGATCTGGTGCAGCGTCAGACCCTCACGAGCGTCGAATCCGATACGGAGCGACCATTTCTCCCACTCGACGAGGTTGCCGGTCACGGTGAAACTGGGCCCCTCGGGCTGGGTGATTTCGATCGGCTTCTGCGTGGTGCGCGCCGGCCCGGTGACGTCGGGATCGTCGAAGTTGCCTGATTCCATGGGGATCGGCACCGCCCCGTGGTCGTGCACCTGCAGAACCTCGCGGGCAGCGACGTCGACGAAGGCTACGAGCCCATCGATGGGGTGGGCCCAGGGGTGGTCGCCGGGGTGCGTCTGCAGGAAGGCCAGGCCGCGCAGGATGCGCTTGCCCTCCTCGCCGGGATAGTCGAACACTCCGGCGGACAGGGGCGCGACACGGACCTGGGCGACATCGACGTCGCGTGCGCCCAATGCCGTCAACCATCGCTCGTCGTTCGCGAGCAGCGCCTCGACGAGGTCGAACTCCTCGTCGAGCACGGGAAGCTGCCCGGCGGTCGCGGTGTCGAGCTCCTGGTGCGAGATCAGTCGAGCGTGCGTCACCGAGACGACCGCATCGATCGATCGAGGAATGGTGGGATCGAGCAGCATCGCCCGGTACCGACGGTCCGGCAGGGCATCGCTGTCTCGTAGTGCCGACTTGTCGGGCTCGACCAGGCCCACGTAGACGAAGCGGGTGCGAGGCGTGAGCAGGTCCGCGGAGGCGAGGATGTCACGGACCGATGCGATCTCCTCGGCCGTGGCCAGGGACAGCGGGTGGTCGACAGTGACGGGACCGATCGACATGCGATTCTCCAATCGTCGTTGTGCGGCAACGGTAACCGTTTTTCCTACGGTTGTAGGGAATAATGGCCGAACTGTGTTTCGGCAATGTTGTCGTGATGTCACGAGTCGGTGGCCCGGCACCGGAGGCCGTCGGGAAGGATGGTGGTACGCCGGACACGAGAGGAGTGAGGACCGTGCCCAAGGTGGTGGATCACGACCAGCGCCGCCGAGAGATCATCGACGTCGTCTGGCGCCTGTTGGCGACTCGCGGGATGGCCGCATTGAGCATGCGAGCGATCGCCGAGGAGGCCGGTTACGCGAACGGCGTACTCGCGTACTACTTCGCCGACAAGGACGCGCTTCTCCGCGCCGCACACGAACTCGTGTTCGCCGCGACGAACGAACGGATCGTCCGCGCCTCGGGTGACGCCCGCGGGTTGTCTGCTTTGCGAGCGGTGTGCGGAGAGATCATGCCCGTCACCGAGGAGTCCCTGCTCGAAGCACGGATCGCCACCGCACTGTGGCAGCGGGCGATGTACGACGAGGACACGCGGGCCGCCAGTACCGCCGCGTGGGACGAGTGGCGCCGCCTCATCGAGCGCCACCTCAAGGACGCCGTCACCGACGGGGAGATCGACTCGATCGACCTCCCCGTGGCGGCGGACAACGTGCTGACCGTTCTCATGGGGTTCCAGGTGACGGCGAGCCTGGCACCGGAATCCATGACGCCCGAACACCAGTGGAGCGTGCTCGAGCACTCGCTCCGACAGACCCGAACCGGACGATCATGCAGGAAGGAACGGTGATGGCGTCAGCGTGTACTTCGTCTGCAGGTACTCGTGGATGCCCTCGGTCCCGCCCTCGCGCCCCAGGCCGGACATCTTCCAGCCTCCGAACGGCGCTGCAGCGTTGGACACAACGCCCACGTTGAGTCCCATCATCCCGGTGTGCAGGCGTTCGATCATTCGCTGACCACGGGACAGGCTCTCGGTGTAGACGTAGGACACCAGGCCGTACTCGGTGTCATTCGCCAACCGCACCGCCTCATCCTCGGAATCGAAGGTGGCGACAGCGAGAACGGGCCCGAAGATCTCCTCCCGCAGCACGGCGCTGCCGGCGGTCACACCCGTGAGCACCGTGGGAGCGTAGAACGTCCCCGGACCGTCGATGCGCTGTCCACCGGTGGTGACGGCCGCACCACGCGAGACGGCATCGGCCACCAACTCGTCCGTCTTGGCGACGGCCTTCTCGTCGATGAGGGGACCGATGGTCACGTCGGGATCGGTTCCGCGTCCGACGACGAACTGCTCGACACGGTCGGTGACCCGCCGAGCGAACTCCCCCGCGACGGACGAGTGCACGATGAACCGGTTGGCGGCAGTGCACGCCTGCCCGATGTTGCGGAACTTCGCAGCCATCGCGCCGTCGACGGCCTTGTCCAGGTCGGCGTCGTCGAACACGACGAACGGTGCGTTGCCGCCGAGTTCCATCGAGGTGCGCAGCACCCCGTCGGCAGCTTGCCGCAACAGGGACTGCCCGACCGGGGTGGACCCGGTGAACGAGACCTTGCGCAACCGGGGGTCGGTGATGATCGGTTCGGACAGCGCCGACGACGACGACGTCGTCACCACGTTGACCACCCCCGCGGGCAGGCCCGCCTCCTCCAACAGTGCCACCAGGAACAAGGTGGTCAACGGCGTCAGAGCCGCGGGCTTGACCACCATCGTGCACCCGGCGGCCAGTGCGGGAGCGATCTTCCGAGTGGCCATCGCCAGAGGAAAGTTCCACGGCGTGATGAGGAAACAGGGCCCCACCGGGTGCTGGGTGACGATCATGCGTCCGGTGTTCTCCGGGTTGGGCCCGTAACGCCCTTGGATGCGGGTGGCTTCCTCGCTGAACCAGCGTAGGAACTCGCCGCCGTAGGCCACCTCGCCGCGCGCCTCGGCCAGGGGCTTGCCCATCTCGAGCGTCATGAGCAACGCGGCGTCCTCCTTGCGTTCCTGCAGCAGGTCGAAGGCACCCCTCAGGACGTCCGCGCGGCGTCGGGGCGACGCGGCTGCCCAGGCGGCAGCCGCAGTGTCCGCGGCGTCGAGAGCAGCGAGACCGTCCGCGGGTGTCGCGTCAGCGATCTGCTTGATGACGTCGCCGGTCGCCGGATCACGGACATCGAGAACATCTCCGGTCGACGACGGGCGCCACTGTCCGCCGATGAAGAGTCCGCCGGGAACCGAGTCCAGAAGCGACTGCTCGGTGATCGTCATACCAGTTCCTCCGTCTGCGCGGCCTTCGGCTGCGCGATCATGATGGCGGCGAAGAAGCTCGCCAGAGCTGCGGTGGCCTCGAGCGGCAGAACCTGCGCCACATACTGATCGGGACGTACCACCACCACGGCGCCGTCACGGTCGATGCCGCGCTCGTCGAAGATGTCCGTCTCGGGCCCTGCGGCGAACACGTTCTCGTAGTCGGTCAGCTCGAAGCGCCCCACCGTGGGCAGGAACGCCGCCGACACTTCTCCCAAGTCGATGTCGACATGCGGCTGCTGGTGGACGACCTTGATGTCGAACATGCTGTTCACATCGTGGCCGGGCGGCGTGTAGCGCACGACCGGCGAGTCCGGGGACTCGACGAGCCACGACGCGAGGCGTGACACCGCGGGACCGGCGCTGCCGGCGGCATCGGCAAAAACGTAGATGCGCCATCGTCCGTCCGCACGATGCTGGTGGCCGAGATGGACGGGATTCCCGTCGCAGACCCTGCTCACCTGCACCGACTTGAAACGCTTGCCGACCGGGAACCCGGATGCACGATGCTGATGCTCGGCGTCTCCGACGATCATCGACGGTGCGTACTCGGTCATGAAGCCCGCCGGAAACTCCGCTGTCTTGACGTAGAACTCCTCGAGCTCCGACGGATTGTCGAAGTCCTCGGGGCGGGTGGCCATCATCGACGACCATTGCTTGTCGAAGTCGATGAGGTTCTGGGCGATGACCTGCCGTTCGGCGGTGTACGTCGAGAGCAACGACTCCGGACTGCGGCCCTCGAGGACATGGCCGAGTTTCCACGCGAGATTGAACCCGTCCTGCATGGACACGTTCATGCCCTGCCCTGCTTTGGCACTGTGGGTATGGCAGGCGTCCCCCGTGATGAACACGCGCGGGGTGCGATGACCCACCTCGTCGGCGGGCACGTCGTCGAACCGGTCGGTGACACGGTGCCCCACCTCGTAGACGCTGTGCCACGCCACATCTCGGACATCGAGTGTGTACGGGTGCAGGATCTCGTTGGCCTGCGCGATGATCTGCTCGATGCTGGTGGTGCGGACATTGCCGTTGTCGTCCGGCGCAACCTCGCCGAGGTCGACGTACATGCGGAACAGGTGCCCGCCCTCGCGAGGAATGTGCAGGATGCTGCCGCCGGAGCCGGACTGAATGGCGCACTTGGTGCGGATGTCGGGAAAGTCGGTGACGGCGAGCACGTCCATCACACCCCACGCGTGGAAGGCCTTGTCGCCGACCGGTCTGCACCCGATGGTGTCGCGCACGGCGCTGCGGGCGCCGTCGGAACCCACGACGTATTTGGCATGCACGATGCGTTCCTGGCCGGCGTGCTCCCCGCCGGTGTGGACCAGGGTGACGGCTACCGGGTAGTCGCCCTCACCGATCTCGAGAGTGCGGAACTCGTATCCGAAGTCGGGTCGCATCCGGGTGGGGGCGTTCGCCATGAATTCGGCGAAATAGTCCAGGACTCGTGCCTGATTGACGATCAGATGCGGGAACTCGCTGATGCCGACGGCGTCGTCCGGTGTCCGCGCAGTGCGCACGATGCGCGACGGGTCCTGCGGGTCCGGCTTCCAGAACGCCATCTCGGTGATGCGGTACGCCTCGGCAGTGATCCGGTCGGCGAAGCCGAACGCCTGGAAGGTCTCCACACTTCGAGCCTGGATGCCGTCGGCCTGTCCGATGGCCAGTCGGCCGTTGCGCTTCTCGACGATGCGGGTGGTGACACCGGGGAACTGCGAGAGCTGGGCGGCGGTCATCATGCCGGCCGGTCCCGTTCCGACGATGAGAACGTCGACCTCGTCGGGCAGCTCGTCGGGTCGATTCACTCCGACGCCCGCGGCGGACTGGACGCGAGGGTCGCCGGAGACGTATCCGTGATGGTGAAATTGCATGTCAGACCTTTGCCGTTGTTCTGATCGGACTCACAGATTGTTCGGCCTCGTGGTCGGGACCGAGGGGTATTCCGCTGCGATCGCGCAGCATCAGGGTCGCGAGGACGCTGACGAGCACCACCGCGACGAGGTACACCGTCACCGCGGTGGTCGTACCGGTGACGCGCACGAGCGCAGCGGCAATCATGGGTGCGAAGGCCCCGCCGAGGATCGCACCGATCGCGTAGGAGATCGAGACACCGGAGAATCGCACGGAGGCGGGGAAGAGCTCGGCGTACAGGGCCGCCTGTGGGCCGTAGGTGAAGCCGAGGCCGACCGTCAGCAACATCAGCCCGAGGAACAGCACCCAGACGTTCGCCGTGTTGACCAGCGCGAAGAGCGGTACGAGGGCACCGAGCAGAAGGACCCACCCGATCAGGTACGTCGAGCGGCGTCCGATGCGGTCACTCACGGCCGCGCCGATCCACGTGAAGATCAGCCAGGTGACGGCCGACCCCGCGACCGCCCACAGCACGGGCCCGCGGTCGAGCCCGACGGGGCCGTCGGAATTCGTCGCATAGTTCTGGATGTAGCCGCCCGTGGTCATGTAACCCACGGCACTGTTCCCCGAGAACACAAGCGCTGCAACGATGACGAGCTTCCAATGGTGACGGAACAACTCCACGACCGGCGTCTTCGTCTGCTCCTTCCGATCGGCGATCTCGAGGAACACCGGACTCTCCTCCACCCGCCGGCGAATGTAGTGCCCGATCAGGATCAGCACGACAGAGAGCAGGAACGGCACCCGCCATCCCCATTGCAGGAACTTCTCACCGGGAGCGACGACAGTCATGAGCGCCATGACACCCGAGGCGAGCAGCAGCCCCAGGGGGACGCCGACCTGTGGGGCAGCCGCATAGACACCACGTTTGTCGTTCGGAGCGTGCTCGGCGGCCATGAGGACAGCGCCGCCCCATTCACCGCCGGCGGAGATGCCCTGCAGGATCCGCAGCACGATCAGCATGACCGGCGCGGCGACGCCGATGGCGGCGTAGGTGGGGAGGAGTCCCACGAACGTCGTGGCCACCCCCATCAGCACCAGCGTGACCATCAGGACGACACGGCGTCCGTATCGGTCACCGTAGTGCCCTGCCAGGAAGGCGCCGAGGGGCCGGAAGAGAAAGCTGATGCCGACGGTGAGGAAGGAGAGGATGGTCGCCACGCCCTCTCCCGCCGGTTGAAAGAACAACTGCCCGAACACCAGTCCCGCCGCCGCGGCGTAGACGAAGAAGTCGTACCACTCGACTGTGGTGCCGACGACGGCCGCGAAGACGACGCGTCGACGTTCCCTGTCGGTGATGGGACCAGGGTGACCCGGTCGGTGAGGTGCGCTCATTGCTGGCTCCTAGGTTGTCCCGCACCCCGTGTGCCGATGGACTCGAGGGGGATCCATTGCGATCTGCGTCACTCATCGTATATGATTTGAAATACGATGCAAGGCCCACCGGATGCAGGAGACCTCATGACCACCGATGTAGCGCCGGACTCCACGAATTCCGTGGAAGCACCGAAGCGGCCGGGGAAGATCATCGCCGTCCACCTCAGCTACGCATCGCGAGCCGATCAACGGGGCCGACGGCCCGCGCACCCGTCCTACTTTCTCAAGCCGTCGAGCTCGGTGTCGACGACCGGCGGTACCGTCGAACGGCCCGGTGGCACAGAGTTGTTGGCCTTCGAAGGCGAGATCGCGGTGATCATCGGTACCGCGGCGCGCCGAGTAGGCGTCGACGACGCCTGGAGCCATGTCAGTGGGGTGACCGCAGCGAACGACTTCGGACTCTACGACCTGCGCGCGAACGACAAGGGATCCAATCTCCGCTCGAAGGGCGGTGACGGCTTCACTCCGCTCGGCCCACGGGTCATCGACGCGCGCCGAGTCGACCCGGCAGCCCTTCGCATTCGCACCTGGGTCAACGGTTCCCTGGCGCAGACGGACACGACCGCCGGCATGATCTTCCCGATCGCCCAACTCGTTGCCGACCTCTCGCAACACCTCACCCTCGAACCCGGCGACGTCGTCCTCACCGGAACACCCGCGGGCTCCTCCGTCGTCGTCCCCGGCGATGTGGTCGAGATCGAGGTCGACGCTCCGGACTCCCCCACCGTGCCGAGCTCCGGCCGGCTGACCACCACCGTCGTGCAGGGCAGCACGCCGTTCGACGAGAGTCTGGGATCGATGCCCGCCGTCGACGACGTCCAGAGGAGCGAGGCGTGGGGGTCGACCGAGGCCGCCGGCCTGCAGCAGCCCGCACCCGCCTTCGAACTCACTGACGCGCTGCGCGCCAAGCTGATTCAGGTACCCGTCGCCGGTCTCTCCCAGCAACTCCGCAAGCGCGGCCTGAACAACGTGACGATCGACGGCGTCACGCCGTTGACCGCCGGGGTCAAGCTGGTCGGGACCGCCAGAACCCTCCGATTCGTGCCCAACCGCGAAGACCTGTTCGACTCGCACGGCGGCGGATACAACGCCCAGAAGCGCACCTTCGATGCCGTCGAGTCGGGCGAGGTCATCGTCATCGAGGCACGCGGGGAGAAGGGTTCCGGAACCCTCGGTGACATCCTTGCGCTACGTGCGCGCGCCCGCGGCGCAGCCGGAGTCGTCACCGACGGCGGCGTCCGAGACCGCGACGCCGTCGCCGACACCGGCCTCGCTGTCTTCTCCTCCGGCGTGCACCCCGCCGTCCTCGGACGACGTCACGTTCCGTGGGACCACGACATCACCATCGCCTGCGGCGGCACGACAGTGCAGCCCGGAGACGTCATCGTCGGCGACAACGACGGGGTCATCGTCATCCCTCCACATCTCGTGGAAGAAGTCGTCGATGCCGCACTTCTCCAGGAGGATCAGGATGCCTGGATTGCCGAGCAGGTCGCCGACGGTCACGCTGTCGACGGGCTGTTCCCGCCCAACTCCGAATGGAAAGGACGGTACGAGCAATGGCGTCAGGACAACCGGTGACCCGGAGCAAGTCACAACTCGCCTACCACTTCGTCAAGGACCGGATCGCGCGGCAGGAGTACACGCCCGGATACCGGCTCGTCCTCGGTTCCATCGCCAAGGACCTCGACATGAGCGTGGTTCCGGTACGTGAAGCCATCCGGCAACTCGAGGCGGAAGGGCTCGTGACATTCGAACGCAATGTCGGAGCACACGTCTCGATGGTCGACGACTCCCAGTACCGGTACAGCATGCAGGCGCTGAGCGTGCTCGAAGGTGCTGCGACAGCGATGGCCGCACGCCGACTCTCCGACGACGACATCCGACGCGCCCGCTCGGTCAACGAACGAATGATCGAGTCCCTCAGCGACTTCGAACCCCGCCTCTTCACCACCCTGAACCAGGAGTTCCACTCCATCCTGTTCGCCAAGTGCCCCAACCCGCGGCTGGCGGCCCTGGTCGACGCCGAATGGGGCCGACTCGGACATCTGCGCGCCTCGACGTTCACCTTCGTGCCCGGTCGAGCCCGCGAATCCGTCTCCGAACACGAGGACATCGTCGCGCTCATCGAGACGAGCGCGCCGCTCTCGCGCATCGAGGACGCCGCCCGTCGGCACCGCTCCGCCACCCTCGACGCCTACCTGACCCACGAACATCCCGGTGAGAACCTCGGCCTGCCCGACTTCTGATCCGAACCGAAAACCCTTCCGAACGGAGATCCCATGACCGACACCGTGTCCGACATCGCCCAGCGCCACGTCCCCGCAGACCTTCCCACCCGCATTCAGCACTACATCGGCGGACAATTCGTCGACTCGGTCGACGGCGACACCTTCGGCGTCCTCGACCCGGTGTCGAACGAGGTCTACCTGCAGGCCGCGGCCGGCAAGAAAGCCGACATCGATCTCGCTGTCGCTGCCGCCCGCACCGCCTTCACCGACGGCCCGTGGCCGACGATGCTGCCGCGCGAGCGCTCGCGGATTCTGCACCGCATCGCCGACATCGTCGAGTCCCGCGACGCACGTCTGGCGGAACTCGAATCGTTCGACTCCGGACTGCCGATCACCCAGGCACTCGGCCAGGCGCGACGCGCAGCGGAGAACTTCCGCTTCTTCGCCGACCTGATCGTGGCGCAGGCGGACGACACCTACAAGGTGCCCGGGCGGCAGATCAACTACGTCAACCGCACACCCATCGGAGTCGCCGGCCTGATCACGCCGTGGAACACCCCGTTCATGCTCGAATCGTGGAAGCTGGGCCCTGCCCTGGCCACCGGCAACACCGTCGTGCTCAAGCCCGCGGAATTCACTCCACTCTCGGCATCGCTCTGGGCCGGCATCTTCGAAGAAGCCGGACTACCCGACGGTGTGTTCAACCTCGTCAACGGCCTCGGCGAGGACGCCGGCGACGCCCTCGTCAAGCACCCCGACGTGCCACTGATCTCGTTCACCGGCGAATCGAGCACGGGCCAACTCATCTTCGGCAACGCCGCACCGTTCCTCAAAGGCCTGTCGATGGAACTGGGCGGCAAAAGCCCCGCCATCGTCTTCGCCGACGCCGACCTCGAGGCCGCCGTCGACGCCACCATCTTCGGCGTGTTCTCCCTCAACGGTGAACGTTGCACCGCCGGCAGCCGCATCCTTGTCGAGCGGTCCATCTACGACGAGTTCGTCGAACGCTATGCAGCACAGGCGAAGCGCGTGAAAGTCGGCTACCCGCACGAACCCGCGACCGAAGTCGGCGCCCTCGTGCACCCCGAGCACTACGACAAGGTCATGAGCTACATCGAGATCGGCAAGTCCGAGGCCCGACTCGTCGCCGGCGGCGGCCGGGCCGAGGGCTTCGCGCACGGCAACTTCGTCACACCCACCGTCTTCGCCGACGTCGCACCGGACGCCCGCATCTTCCAGGAGGAGATCTTCGGACCCGTCGTGGCCATCACCCCGTTCGACACCGACGACGAAGCACTCGCACTGGCCAACGGCGTCAAATACGGCCTGGCCGCCTATGTCTGGACGAACGACCTGAAGCGTTCACACAACTTCGCCCAGGCGATCGAGGCCGGCATGGTCTGGCTGAACTCGAACAATGTGCGCGACCTTCGAACCCCCTTCGGCGGCGTCAAGGCATCCGGACTGGGCCATGAGGGAGGCTACCGCTCCATCGACTTCTACACCCAGCAGCAGGCAGTGCACATCACGCTCGGCGAGGTGCACAACCCCACCTTCGGCAAAGCCGACGCAGACCACCACTGACCTCACTCCTCCCTCCCTAGGACCTCGACATGACTCTCACCCCTGACTCAACGAAGCCCGTCGTGACATCGACCAGCCCCGTCCGCTCGACGAACCCCGTCACCACCCCGCAGGCCACTCCCCCGGACGTCCTTCGCTGCGCGTACATGGAGCTCGTCGTCACCGACCTCCAGCGTTCGCGCAACTTCTACGTCGACGTGCTCGACCTCGTCGTCACCGCCGAGGACGAGAACGCCGTCTACCTCCGCTCGTTCGAGGAGTTCATCCACCACAACCTCGTCCTGCGCAAAGGCCCGGTCGCCGGTGTCGCCGCATTCTCCTACCGCGTCCGCAGTCCCGAGGACCTCGACAAGGCCGTCGCCTTCTACACCGAACTCGGTTGCCGTGTGGAACGAAACCCGCACGGCTACAACACAGGTATCGGCGACTCCGTACGCGTCGAAGATCCGCTCGGCTTCCCGTACGAGTTCTTCCACGACGTCGAGCATGTCGAGCGCCTCGCGTGGCACTACCACCTCTACACCCCCGGCGCTCTCGTCCGGCTCGACCACTTCAACCAGGTCACTCCCGACGTCCCCCGCGCCGTCGGCTACATGGAGGACCTCGGATTCCGCGTCACCGAGGACATCCAGGACGAGGCCGGAACCACGTACGCCGCGTGGATGCGTCGCAAATCCACCGTCCACGACACCGCGATGACCGGCGGCGACGGACCCCGCATGCACCACGTCGCCTTCGCGACACACGAGAAGCACAACATCATCGCCATCTGCGACAAGCTCGGCGCACTGCGGATGTCCGACCACATAGAACGCGGCCCCGGTCGGCACGGCGTCTCCAACGCCTTCTACCTCTACCTGCGCGACCCGGACGGTCACCGCGTGGAGATCTACACACAGGACTACTACACCGGCGACCCCGACAACCCGGTCGTCACCTGGGACGTCCACGACAACCAGCGCCGCGACTGGTGGGGCACTCCGGTAGTCCCCAGCTGGTACACCGACGCCTCCCTCGTGCTCGATCTCGACGGAAACCCACAACCCGTCATCGCCCGCACCGACGACTCCGAACTCGCTGTCACCATCGGCGCGGACGGCTTCTCCTACACCCGCAAGGAGGACACCGAGGAGATGCCCGAGTGGAAGAAGGGCGAGTTCAAGCTCGGCGCCCAACTCTGACTCCCCCTCGGTAACACTTCCTCAGGAGAAAGCATGCTTCCCGACCAGACGATCACCGACATCGCCGACCAGCTCGCCGGTGCCGAGCGCGATCGCACGATGATTCCGCGACTGACCGCGCGCTTCCCGAAGATGACCGTGGAGGACTCCTACGCGGTGCAGAACGAATGGCGCCGCCGTGCAGTCGAATCCGGCCGCCGCCTCGTCGGGCGCAAGATCGGGCTGACCAGCAAGGTGATGCAGGTCGCCACCGGCATCACCGAGCCCGACTACGGTGCGATCTTCGACGACCAGGTGTTCGAGAACGGTTCCGTCATCGACCACAGCCAGTTCTCGAACGTGCGCATCGAGGTGGAGTTGGCATTCGTCCTCGGCAAGGCTGTCCGCGGCCCGAATGCGACGATCTTCGACGTTCTGAAAGCCACCGAGTACGTGGTGCCGGCCCTGGAGATCCTGAGCTCTCGCATCGAGATGGAGGGCCGCACGATCGTCGACACCATCAGCGACAACGCCGCTCTCGGCGGGATGGTCGTCGGCGGGAACCCCACCAATCCGTCCACAGTGGACATGCGGTGGATCTCGGCGCTGCTCTACCGCAACGAGACCATCGAGGAATCCGGAGTGGCCGCCGCGGTCCTGAACCACCCCGCCACCGGGGTGGCATGGCTGGCGAACAAACTGGCCCAGCACGACGACCACCTCGGCGCCGGCGAAATCGTGCTCGCCGGCTCCTTCACCAGGCCCATGTGGGTATATCCCAGCGACACCGTCCTCGCCGACTACGGACCGATGGGAACCATCTCGTGTCGATTCGCCTGACCCACACGTTCCGCCACCATCTCGCCTCCGCGGACAGACCCCTCTACGGAGGATGGATCACCACCGGCTCGCCGGTCGCCGCCGAGATCATGGCGGGATCCGGTCTCGACTGGGTGCTCATCGACATGGAACACGCACCCAACGGACTCGAATCCGTTCTGGTGCAACTCTATGCGGTCTCGTCCTATCCGGTGACACCGGTGGTACGCGTACCGGCCGGTGACGCTGTCGTCATCAAACAAGTGCTGGATCTCGGTGCTCAGAACGTTCTGGTGCCGATGGTCTCGACCGCAGAGCAGGCCCGAGACGTTGCCGCGGCGGCGCAGTACCCGCCGGCCGGTCGACGCGGAGTGGGTAGTGCACTGGCCCGCTCCGGACGCTGGAACCGCATCGAGAACTATCTCGCCGAGGCCGCCGACCATGTATCGGTGTTCGTTCAGATCGAGACGGCGGACGGGGTGGACAACGCGGCGGACATCGCATCGACCCCGGGGATCGACGGGGTGTTCCTCGGACCGAGCGATCTCGCCGCATCGATGGGCCTGCTCGGACAACAGAACCATCCTGACGTCGTCGCCGCGGTGACACGAGCGTTCGATGCAGTCGACAGCACCGGACAACCGTGCGGCGTCAACGCATTCGACCCGGTGCGGGCCGACGCGTACGCCGCTCGGGGAGCCGCGTTCCTGCTGGTGGGCGCGGACACCGCCCTGATGGCGCGCGGTTCGGAAGCGCTCGCCGAGCGTTTCATAGGCACCCACACAGAGTCGCCGGAACGCACCAGTTACTGACCCCTCTCGCCCCATCCTCGCTGACGAAGGACCCACCATGACCCTTACGTACGACGATCTCCTCGCCACCATCACCGATCCCGGAGGCCGAGAGATTCTCGATCCCGCCACCGGCGACCTCGTCGGCCGGGCACCGTTCCGCAGCGTCGAGACCCTCGATGAGGCGATCACGCGCGCGAAGGCTGCTCAGCCTGCATGGGCCGGCCGAACGGACGACCAGCGCAAGGAGATGCTGCTCGCAGCGGCCGACGCCATCGACGCGGCCGCAGAACCGCTCGCGGAGTTGCTCTCCCGCGAGCAGGGCAAACCGCTGAACGGCCCTAACGCCCGCTTCGAGGTCGGAGCGTGCACGAACTGGCTGCGCGCCACCGCGGAGACCGACCTACCCGATCTCACCCTGATCGACGATGGTGAGACCCACGCCGAGCTGCACTACCGGCCACTGGGAGTCGTCGGTGCCATCGGACCGTGGAACTGGCCGATGATGATCACCGTCTGGCAGATCGCGCCTGCGCTGCGCATGGGCAACACCACCGTCGTCAAACCGTCGGAGTACACGCCGTTGAGCGTGCTGGCACTGGCGCACGTGCTGAACACTGCCCTTCCTCAGGACGTACTCACTGTGGTCGCCGGCGACGGCGAGCTCGGGGCTCGACTCGCGGGCCACCCCGACATCGCGAAGCTGATGTTCACCGGTTCCACGAGAACCGGTCAGGCCATCATCAAGAGCTCCGCCGATACGGTGAAGCGCCTGACACTCGAACTCGGCGGCAACGATGCCGGTATCGTGCTACCCGACGTCGACCCGAAAGCCATTGCGCAGGACTTGTTCTGGGGCGCGTTCATCAACACCGGCCAGACCTGCGCCGCACTCAAGCGCCTCTACGTGCACACCGACGTCTACGACGACGTGTGCAGCGCACTCACCGACGTAACCTCGGCCATGCCCATGGGGCGCGGACTTGACGAAAACAACGTATTGGGACCGCTCCAGAACAAGGCGCAGTACGACATCGTCTCGCGACTGGTCGATGCCGCACGTGATTCCGGTGCGAGAATTCTCACCGGCGGCGACCCCGATTCCGAGGGACCCGGGTACTTCTATCCCGCTACGTTGGTGGCGGACATCGATTCTGACAACCCCCTCGTGGTCGAGGAACAGTTCGGACCGGCATTGCCCATCATCCGTGTCGAGTCGATCGACGAGGCGGTCGAGCTCGCGAATGCGCTCGACGTCGGGCTGGGGTCGTCGGTGTGGAGCGCTGACGCCGATGCCGCGCGCGCGGTCGCGGCGCGTATCCAGGCCGGCACGGTGTGGATCAACTCGCACGGCGGCGTGCATCCCATGATTCCCTTCGGTGGGGTCAAGATGTCGGGGTACGGACTGGAATTCGGTGTCGAAGGCCTGAAGTCGGTCTCGGCGCCTCAGGTGATCAACGGGTGACGCACGTCGACAGCCAGTCGGAGTTTCACGCGAGAGCAGCCTCGCAAGCGGTCAGGCAGTGTCTCGGCGCAGTGAATTCGAGGCGCCTACGGCGACGGGCGAACGTCGTCGGTCTGGTCGGTGGCCGGATCGGCGAGGTGAGCGAGGTGCGCGGCAATGTGATCACGAAGTGCGCTCGGCATCGGTGAGCCGGTGATCGTGTCGTGCAGCCACAGGCCATCGGCGGCAAGGCGGGCGATGATCAGGTTCATTTGCTCCGCGGTGGGAGGCAGTGAGGTAGGGAGCGGGGGAGTCCACCGGTTGACGTTTCCGGTCCATGGGGCACTGCGCTCAGTGTTCGTGGCGGCTTCGAGAATAAGGAGCAGTTCCGCTCGTGTTGCACTGTGCGCGGCGATTCGCGCATACGCGGCCAGGCGTTCTCCTTCGGAGAGAGTTTCGGCTGATGTGGTGCCGGCGGCCTCAAGCATCGAGGACTCCCAGTGAGCGGCCAGGAACTCTTGCACAGCACTGAGCAGTGAGTCGCGAGACGGGAAGTGGTAGAGGATCCCACCTTTGGTGAGACTGGCCTCGTCCGCCACAGATTCGTAAGTCACCGCGGCAACTCCGTGTAGCTCGACGACGCGGATCGCCGCGGCGAGGATTGTGTCTCGCTTACTGGGCCGCATCAGCGGGCCCGGCGCCATGGCGCTGTCACGTGCGTGCCTCTTTCGGTGTGTTGTGGGTGTCTGTCTCCGAAAACGAGGCGGTCACTGCGGTTCCTGGACCATGATGCCGCAATAGCCACCCGGTGATGAGGGCGCCGAATGCGAGGATGACCGCTATGACGATGAGGACGATAAGATAGCCGGTGGCATAGGCGTCGTGGGCAGCTTCGAACAAACCCGGTACCGCGTCGAATGAGGTCACCGCATCGGCGAGGCTCTCGCGAGCGGATGTGGGCGCGCCGAGCGGAAGCTCGATGGTGAGCGAGTAAACGAGCGATACCAGGCTACCGATGAGCGCGACGGCGGTTAACGATCCGAACTCGAACGACACCTCCTCGACCGAGGATGCCATTCCAGCGCGGTGCGATGGGGCGTTGCTGAGGATTGCATTGGACGCCACTGCGCCGACGAATCCGAGGCCGACGCCGGTCACGACGAGGCCGATGATGAAGACAGCCAGAGTAGATTCTGCGCCGACCATGAGAACAAGTACACCACCGACGGCGATGGCAAGCCCGCCGGAGATGAGTGGTAGGAGACCGGTTCTGTGGAGGAGTGCTCCTCCCGCAAGTGTCGCGGGTATGTTGCCCGCCGCAATGGCTGCGACCAACAAGCCGGCCTGCAACGGGGTGAAGCCCTCGAGCAGTTGGAAGCGCTGCGTTGTCACCAGCTGAATTCCCACGATTGGGAACAAGGAAATGCCGGCGCCTAGGACGCCGGCAGTGAACACCCTGTTTCGAAAGAGGGTGAAATCCAACAGTGGCTCCGATAGCCGTTTCTGGCGGAGGACGAACATCGTCAGTCCGATGACAGACAGAAGCAGCGATACGGTGATCAGTGTCCAATTTTGAGGAGGGTGAGCTGACTCCTTGATGGTGAGTACTGCTCCGACCAAACCGATCAGAGCCCACAGTGAAGAGAGCTGATCCCAGTTTTTGGCTGGGTTGGGATCGTTCACAGGGGCGATCAAGATGGTTGCGACGATCGCTGCGAGTGCGATGGGTACGTTGATGAGGAATGCCGCGCCCCACCAGAACATTTCGAGCAGGGCGCCGCCGACGACGGGACCCGACGCCATCCCGATCGTCGACGCCGCTCCCCAGATGGCGAATGCGGAGTTGCGCTCGCGTTCGTCCGTGAACGTCGAGGCAATCAACGCGAGCGTTGCCGGCATCATGGCCGCGGCCCCCACCGCCAGCAGTGCTCGTGCAGCGATCAGCACCGCCGCAGTCGGCGAGAAGGCAGCCAGAAGGGACGCTGCGGCGAACACCGACAGGCCGATCAAGAACATGTTTCGGTGACCTACCCGGTCACCGAGAGTGCCAGCGCCGAGCAACAAGCCTGCCATCACGACCGGGTAAGCGTTGATGATCCACAGACTCTGCGACCCGGTCGCACCCAGATCAGTGGTCAGCGTCGGCAAGGCGGTATAGAGAATGGTGTTGTCCATCACGATCATCAGTAGTCCAGCTGTTACTGCCGCGAGTATTCCCCATCGACGCGTACGTGATATCGCTGCTGGAGCTGGTGCTATAGTCACGATCGTAACTGTACTGGATGTACTTTTGTAAATCCCAGCCGGCTGATGAAGCGCCAAGACTGGTGCACCGTCAATCTCAGTTCGCAGCGCAACCGGGTGCTCAGGGCGTGACCTTTCCGCGACCGGGTCCGGTCGACTTGGCTACCCCCTGACTCTGCAACGGCTAGGACTGTGCGTATGCGAGTGGAAGGGCCTGCCCGGCCAGTTGCGATGGTCAGGCGAAGCAATTTCTGGTGATGCGGCCATTGGGTCAGGGTTCCGGTGCATCTTGGTGACTCATGCCGATCGTTCCCGTCGTGTAGGGGCGCCGCGGTCTCGAACTGGCCCGGAGTGCGGACACTCCCGACGCCGGATGGCGTTCGAGTTCGGAGCAACCGCGTCGGAAGATGATCTGCACACCGGGAATGTCGACCACGGCGACGATGCGGTCGACGACCCGACCGCATCGGACGCATGCGGCGTACGCCCGCACGTCGTCAACCGCTGGGCGCCACCTATTCGACAAATGAACGCGGAGACGGCGGCGATCGAACTGTTGATGCCAGCTCGCCGGCGACGGGCTCTGGCTAGAGGAGGCGCACTTCACTGATGCACTTTCGAACTCGCATGCGTCATCGCAACGCCGATCGACTTGCTGATCAGGTCGCCGCGACTCGGCTGAATCACCCCAACGATCTCGGGGGCTTCTGCATTCGAGGGGCTCGGCGCGGTTGTCGAATCTGGCGGATTCCCAGCAGGGGTTGCTTCAGGGCGATGCTCCATGTATCAATGTTATTGAGCGATCAGTTAATTATAACTTGGGGGTGGGAGTGGTTGTTCTCGCACAAGTTCTGTTCACCGTGAGTATTTTGTCGTTCGCTGTGGTCGCAGCTGCTGCGGATTTGAACAAGACGCACGCGACCAACCCCGTGTGGGTCGGTCACGCACGGTTTCACGTGGTGTGGCAGGTCGCGACACACATCGGTGTCGGTGTACTCGCGCTGGTAGTCCTTTGGGTCCCCGTTGCTACCTTGCCGGCGAGGTTCGCGATCGCGGGTGCCATCACCGGCATCATTCTGGGCGGATTCTTTCTCTCCGTTCTAGCCATGCCGATGTACGGCGGTGAGATCGCCGACAGCAACGGCTACCGACCACTCACGGTCACCATCGGCGGGCGACACCGCCTCGTCGACCAGAACGTTCTCCTGTTCTCTGCTGGTGTGACCATCCTCGTCGTGGCGACTGCGCTCGCTGTCACTCTGTGAATTCATCTAC
The DNA here is from genome assembly GCF_036173065.1 of Rhodococcus sp. NBC_00297. Lineage (NCBI taxonomy): Bacteria > Bacillati > Actinomycetota > Actinomycetes > Mycobacteriales > Nocardiaceae > Rhodococcus > Rhodococcus sp. NBC_00297. The sequence goes on along the minus strand of NZ_CP108042.1, from coordinate 106,906 downwards.
CGCTGAAGGGTCTGAACATAATGAAGTTAGCCACAGGAATGATCGATGGTAAGCAGGGTGTTCTGGTCGAAGTCGCCGGCGGGAAGCTCGCGTCGGTCGAAGCGGCGACGAACGGCGGCGGTCTGACCATGCGGTCCATCATGGGCTTCAACGCAGTCGAGCGCCGCAACCTGTTGGCAATGATCGATGCGGGCGGCGAGAGGGTGATAGTCGACGCCGACGGCATCGATTGGCTCCCGCCGATGACGGACCCGTCGAAGATCGTCGGTGTGGCACTGAACAACGATGTCTTCAATTACCTGGCGGCCCGAAAGATGACCGCTCCCATGTACTTCCTGACACCACCGAGCGCGATGACCGGGCACGGTACGCACATCGAGGTCGACCCCGCGTGGGGTCTCGTGCATCCCGAACCCGAACTGGCCGCCGTCATCGGCGCCACCCTCAGACGCGCGACACCCGAGGACGCTGCGGCGGGCGTCTTCGGCTACACCATCATCAACGACATCACCTCGCCCGGACTTAAGTCCGACGACAGCGTCGAGTTGGTGATGCCCGAGGGCATGACGGTCGACGAACCTTGGCGGACGATGCGCGGCGACGACGACCGCTCCCTCTACCTCACCTACCACGCCCGATCCAAGGGAACCGACACCTTCGCGCCCATCGGACCATGGATCGTCACCGCCGACGAGATCACCGAACCGAACGACCTCACCGTCCGCGGATACCTCGACGACGACCTCGTCCTCGAGGACTCCACCGCCAACCTCACCTTCGGCATCCACGACGTCATCGCACACCTGTCCCAGACGATGACCCTCACGCCGGGAGACATCGTCCACTTCGGCACGGCCGCACGCCCGGTGCTGCCCGACCGGTACCCGACCATCCGCTCCATCGACCTCACGCGCCACGGCCATAGGGTCAGTGTGGAGATCAACGGCCTCGGCCGCTTGGACAACCCCATCCGCAGAGTGTCCACCTGACCGAAATGAGCATGATGGCGAACGACGACGAAGGCCACGCCCCCGACGGGCGCCGCGTTCGCGGTGCACGTACTCGTCGAGCCATGATCGACGCCGCGACGTCCCTGTTCTCCACCCGCGGTTACGCCGGCACGGGCATTTCGGAGATCGCTCGCAGGGCGGGCGTCAACAGCGGATCGATCTACCACGCGTTCGGCAACAAGGAAGGCCTCCTCGACGCCGTCATGCACACCGTCGCCGACACGATGATCACCTCGGTCGAGACGCTGCCGCACCAGGAGAACGCCACTGCTGCAGAACGACTCGACGCCGCCGCTCGCATTCTCGTCGGGGACCCGGTGTTCCTACGCCTGTTTCTGCTCTTGGCCCTGGAACAGGACGAGAATCCCACAGTCAGAGCCACCGTGGAATCGGTGCGCCGACGTGCACGCGATGTCGTCATCGCGGCCATCGAACCGTCCCTCGACGCGATACCGGCCGCCCGACGCCCCGCAGCAGCCACTGCCGTGGGCCGCATCGCTCTCATCCTGCTCGACGGAATCTTCGTCTCTCACCAACTCGACAGCGAGGCAGACGATCTCGACGCCACACTCGCCCTGGTGACCATGATGGTCGAGCTCGCGATCGAGCGACTCCCGACCCTCCTCGCAGACCCCGATTCGTCGCCACCGACGTCACATCACTTGGAGAATCCATGACCACGCTCGCCACTATCCGATCCGACATCGACGCTCTCGTTGCCGAATTCGCCTACCGCATCGACCATGAGGACGGGCACACGGTGCACGAATTGTTCACCGCCGACGGCACCTACGACCTGTCCGGATGGGTCATCACCGGACACGAACAGATCAAGCGGTTCTACGACGACCGCAGAAACAGCGGGCCACGGACCTCCCGCCACCTCTTCACCGGCCTACGCCTCGACCCCACCTTCACGGCGGAGGCAGTGACAGGGAGCTGCGTACTCACCCTCCATGCCCACGCCGGCGTCGCACCCCTCCCCCTCGACCCCGTCATGATCGCCGACTACGCCGACACATTTCAACGATCTATGGACGGGCAATGGCTGTTCCACCGCCGTACGGTGACACCCGTGTTCCTCAACACCATCAAGTAATCATTCACCGTGCCCGGGCGTGGCGGTCGATCAATACGCCGACTACCACTGGGCCTGGTACGCGCCGCGACGGTCTGTACGTGGAAATGCTGGATAAGAAGCTGTCGACGCATTTTGCCCGTTATGGCGTTTTCGGGCTCAGCATGAGACCTCCTCGACTGAAGGTTCAAGAGTCGCCCGCTTAAGGCGCATCATCATCGAGACGTCGAAGTCGACCGGCCAATACGTTTGAAACGTACGCCGTCACAACGCTCGAAACAGGGTGCCCGCCCCGACGGGATGGAACCACACTGCTTTGTGCACAGGTGGCGACACAGGACGATAGGCCATGTCGCTACTGATCAGACGAGATGTTCGCGAGGGCGGTCGTGCAGGCAGCATGCCCGGCGCGACGTGAAATTATTATTACCTCGTGAGGTGGCGACGCTACGAGCACTATGAGTCACGACAGCGTTTATGTTCGCGTATTTGCGGGCAGCGATCGCTCGAGTTCCTCACCCTTTCGCATTCATGCGTTCAGGTGATCAAAGGGCGGCTACGATCTCGGCCGTGACGAAACGCGAGATCGTGGAATTGACCGATGACATCGACGGCAGCGGCATCGCCGACGGGGCCGGGGAGACGATCGACTTCTCCGTCAACGGTGTCGACTACCGGATCGACCTGAAAGACAAGAACGCCAGGGAGTTTCACCGCAAGCTCGACTACTACATCGAGCACGCCGAGCGGGTTGGTGGCCGCAAGCGGAGCGCTCATTCCTCCGCTGTCATCGACGCCGCAGTTGCCGCCGGGAAGCCTGCGAAGCGTGATCCGGAACAGACGCGGGCGATCCGGGAGTGGGCGAACGCGAACGGGTACGAGGTCAGTGACCGCGGCCGGATCCCCGCGGCAGTCGTGGAGGCGTTCGACGCCGCCCACTAGCCCTCACAGGCTGCTGCTGATGATCCGGTAGTCGCTGACCTTCCACTCTCCCTCGGCGTCGTCGTTCAGCGTCACCGTGGCGGTGTAGGTGGTGCACGGGGTGGCCTGCCCGGACTGGTGCTGCACGGTCTGCGCGATGGTGATCGGGACGGTGGCGGTGTCGCCGTCGACAGCGGTGTCCCCGTCGGCCCGCACGACGGCGGTGAGGGTGTCGCCGTTGCGCGCCCACGCCGCCCAGTCCGAGATGGTTTTCGGGGCCGGTGACGGCGCTTGTGCTGCGGCGATGGCTATCGGGCCGGTGAGGTGACCGACCTGGGTGTGCAGGGCGTTCCAGGTCGAGTCCTGAACTGCCGGTTGCCAGGTGAACACGCCGGCCATGACGACGGTGGCGACGTCGACCGGGTCGGTGCCGACGGGGTCGATGGTGAACCCGGCGTCGGTGCCCCCGGCGGCGGGGGTGTCGTCACTGTCGCCGGTGACCCACAGCGCGACGGCGGTGCCGACGGCGACGATCAGGACGACAGCCAGGGCCGCGAGCACGGCAGCAGCGGTGGGGCGTCGGCGGTGGTGGGTGTCGAACACGGGTGCTCCTTGGCGGGTCATCGGGCGAGGTCGTAGTCGCCGGCGGTGGCGGTGATGGTGGTGACGTAGTTCTGCGTCTCCGCATACGGGGGGATGCCGCCGAACTGCTGCACTGCTCCGGGTCCGGCGTTGTAGCCGGCGAGCATCAGCTCCACCGGATCACCGGTGACGGCACCGGATTCCATACCGGGGCGCAGGTCGTCGAGGACGGCGCAGTTGTAGCGTCCTTGCGCCATGACCGCATCCCCCACGTCGTCCGGGTCTCCGGCTCCGGCGGGTCCGGTGACCTCACCGGTCTCGTCGTCGACGGGGAACCCGTAGGACGCCCAGGTACCGGGCAGGAACTGGGTGTAGCCGCGCGCCCCGGCAGGACTGGTCAGACCGGATTGGAACCCGGACTCCTGCTCGAGCTGTGCGGCGAGGATGGCCGGGGAGAGTTCGCGGCACTGCGCCGCGGACAGCGGCAGCCACTTCTCGAACTCCGGTGGGATCTGACCGGCCGCGAGGTCGGCGTGGTCGCCGATACCCGCGCCGGGTGCGGTGGTGCAGGTGCCGTTCGCTTTCGGGGCCGATCCCGCCCCACCCGGTGCGGCGCCGTATCTCTGCCCGGGGGCGGGCGGGCCGTGGCCGATGGTGGTGACGTGGACGTGGTCGAAGTGGTTCTGCGTCGGTGATCCCCTGTCCTCCATGACGTTCGGTTCGCCGTCGGAGGGGATGTACTGCTGTCGCCAGATCATGTACTCGATCTGCAACACGTCGCGGTTGGCCCAGAGATAGTCCTTCACCTGATCGCCGAGTGCCCTGCCCTCCTCGGAGGACCAGTTGTCGATCATGATGTCGGCGGCCCGCCCGGACGGGTGATCCTGGGAAATCGGATCCGACGGCCGCCACCCGCCGATGGTGGTGATCTGCGGGAACTTCGCGTGGACGGCGCGGGCGACGCGGACGGTGTCGACCTGGAAGTGCTCCTCCGACCCGACCGCCGCCGGGAGTGCTGCCATCTCCGCACCGCTCGCCGACACGGCGACGTCCGGTGCGGCCGGGGCCGGCGGGGTGGTCGACGGCGAGCTGCCCGGTGCCCCGGAACTGGCTGCACCGGAACCGGGCTCGGCGGCTGCGGCGTAGAACGGTGCCGGGTCGACGGCGTTGCCGAGTGCCCACCCGCCGGGGTGGTACTCGAAGTGCAGGTGCGCTCCGGTGGTGTCGCCGTTGTTGCCCTCGTTCGCGATGTGCTGGCCGGCGGTGACCCGGTCCCCGACTGTGACGAGGACGCCGTCGGGGAACATGTGCCCGTAGACGGTGGAGACGACCTGGCCGCCGATGTTGTGGTCGAGGACGATCCACTGCCCGAACCCATTGGCCGCACCGGCTTTGGAGACGACACCGTCGGCGTAGGCGTAGATCGGGGTTCCGATCGGACCGGCGAGGTCGATGCCGTTGTGCTGCGTTCCCCACCGTGGCCCGAAGCCGCTGGTGAGCCGCGCTTCGCCGGTCTTCATGGGCTTGGCGAACGAGCCGGCAGGGACTCCCCCGGCCGACGGCACGGAGGTGCCCGAGGGCAGGCAGTCATCGTCGCCCGATGGGCTCAAGGTGGTGACGAACAGGACCACGAACAGTGCCGCCGCGAGGACCGCGACGAGGGCGACGATCCCGCCCTTCCTCACCGCCGCGCCCCGCTCATGACCGACTCGGCGGTCACCGAACGCGGTGAGACCGCGGCGAGCCGGTCGGTGAGGCTCCGATTGACCGCGAGCAGCCGCTCGATCTCCGCCTCGGCGGCCCGCAGCTTCGCCACGACCTCGTCGGCGGCCGGGGCGCGGGAGGGACCGAACTCGGTCTTGATCCACCGGTTCACGGTGTTGACGTGCGCGCCGATCTGTTCGGCGATGGCGGTGACGCACTGGTCGCGGGAGGCGTAGTTGGGCCGCGAGGACCGGTAGGTGCTCAGCGCCCAGTTCCGGACGTCCGCCTCGTAGCGTGGCCGCATCTACAGGTCCCCGGTTCCGGTGTGGGCGGCGGCGAGGTCGCCGCGGCCACCCTGGAAGTACTCCGCGAAGCGGGCGTTGGTGTCGTGGACTCCGGTGTCGAGCTCGACGTCGGTGAACACCGTCTGGATGGGGATGCCGGGGGTGTTGTCCTTGGCGACCTTGATCAGAAACTTTCCCCGCCCGATGGGTGCGCGGGCGGTGCGTCGTTCCGCCGAGCGCAGCGCGGCCCCGCGGGACCAGGAGGTCACCATGCTCGCTTCGGCGGGGGTGAACTTGAGTTCGCCGGAGAGTCGTTCGACCTCGCCGATGGGCAGCCCGCCGCACACGACCATCCCGGCGCGGTCGATGAACCCTTTGGCGGTCTTGATGTCGGCTTCGGTGGGCAGGGTCTCGAGGTCGCGGCCGGTGTGGGTGATCATCAGCAGCCCGGCGCCGTCGGTGCGGTTGAGGCGGGAGATCTCGTTGACGCGGGCGACCATGCCGGGGCCGGCGCCGATGACCTGCCACAGCTCGTCGAGGGCGAGCAGGAACAGTCGTTGCTTCTCGAGGCCGGCGTCGGCGAGCAGGTGTGCCGCCTCCACGGTGCCGTAGGCGTCGGCCCAGCAGGAGAGCATCACGGCCGCTTTGAGGGTGGTGTCACCGCGGTCGAGGGAGGACACATCGATGACGATCATGGGGGCGTCGAGATCGAGCGGTTCGGAGGTGTGGTCGGCGAAGATGTCGCCGAGTGGGCCGGAGATGAGCGCGCCGAGCGCCTGCATCAGCTCGGTGATCTGTGCCCGGTATCCCTCGCGTGTGGTCTGGTAAGTCGCCTGCATCATCGCCGCCGATCCGGCGTCGATGCGCGCGTAGAGGTCCCGCAGCAGCGGCGGGTGCTGGTAGCTGAACTCACTGCCGTCGGAGTAGAGCTCACCGAGGGCGGTGCCGATGAGGGAGTTCTCGAAGGCCTTCACCGAGTGGGTGTCGTAGCGGATCAGCTCCACCAGCGCGCACACCGCGTTGACCTGCCGGGTCCGTACGGTCAGCTCGGCCGTGCCGATCAGCTCGTCGAGCATCGACGCCCTGGCGCGGTCCCCCGCGGCTGCGGCGTCGACGCGGGCGCGGCGGATGCGGGCGACGGATTGCCCGAGGGTGCCGGCGGCGAGCGGATTGAGGTGCCCGCCGCCGTGACCGAGGGTGACGACCTGACCGCCGACGAGACGCGCGAGCTTGACGTACTCCGCCTTGATGTCGCCGGCGACGATGGGCGTCTGCCCCCACGCAATCGCACCGAGCAGGATCTTGCGGATCAAAGAGGACTTCCCCAGTCCGGGAAGAGAAAGCACGAACATCGACGGGTTGGCGATGTGGTTGTCGCGGAAATAGGCGAACGGATCGCACGAGACTGCTTCCCCAGTGACGTCGTGCTGCCCGACGATGGTGCCCGAGGCCGGTGCAGCTGCGCCGATCGCCCACGGGTTGAACCCGCAGACCTGCACCGACGACGCCTCGTACTCGATGGCAGCGGGGACGGCGAGCATCCGGCCCCCGCCGGCACCGATGTGACCGCGGGCGGTGCTGCGTGTGGAACTGCGCCACCACGGATCGCCGGTCACCTCCCCGGAAGCTCTGCCGCCGGCGTTACGCCAGCGCGCCAGACCGATCCCCGTGCGCGTCCATGCGGCCGGCTCGTCCTCATCGCCTGCGGCGATGCGCTCCGCCAGCGCTGCGTAGTCGACGTCGGCGATCAACCAGCGCACCCCGCGAGGGAGCATCCGCACGGCGACTTCGACGCCGACGTCCGTGTCGAGACCGAGATCGGGTTCCAGGCGAGGGCGAAACGTGGTCGTCATGGGGACCTTCCGGTCGGGGATGTCTTCGGTGGGCGGCGAGTCGGGCGTACAGGTCGGGCGGCAGCAGCTCAGCTGTGCCGCACCAGCGCCGAGGTGGTGACGTGGTCGGGCAGCAGGAACCCGACGCCCAGGCCGGCGGCGAACGCGGCGTCCTGGAAGCCGTGGGCGCGGCGCAGCCCGAGGCGGGCGCGGGCGGCGAGCGATTCGATGACCGCGGCGGCGTTCGCGACGTCAGCGGGATCGGCCACCGTGATGGTCACCAGCGCCGAGTAGCGCAGCTGCCCGGCCCCGGCCACCATCTCCTTGCGGGTCTGCGAGGTGATCTCGAGGCGCTTCTCCGCTTCGGCGGAGCTGATCTTCGCGCCGCGGGAGTTGATGGCGTGCAGCGCGTCTCGGTGCTGCTTCTCGACCTTCTTCGCCGCGTCACCCGCGGAGAACGGCCGATAGATCAGGGTGAGCCGCTTACGCAGCAGGTCGTCGTGCGGCTGGAGCAGCGGCTTGAGGACGGTGTCGGTGAACACCGATTCCGGCGGCGCGGCCATCTCGTAGACGACGGAGACGACACCGTCGTGCCGGTACTGCCCCCACACCGAGGAGGCGCGGCCGGGACCGGCGTCCTCCCACGCCACCCCGTGATCGAGACCGGCGATGTCGAGTTCCTCGAAGTCGTTCTCCGTCGACGGGTTGTACGAGCGGTGCACCGCGGCGGTGATCTCCGCCGCGGTCATCGGCTGCGCGTCGATGCCCGCCCCGGCGAGGTTGCCGTAGAGGTCCGGCAGTCGCCGCGCCAGCTCGGCCGCCATCTCCTCCGGATCGTTCTGCCGTTCCTTGGTGGTGGCGCGGAAGGTGATCGACAACCGGGCCAGCGTGCGGTGCCGGCCCGACGGCATCCGCACCGACGACTGCCGCACGAACGCCGTGGACAGCTCCGGTGCGTACGGGACGACCTCACGCTCGACCAGACGAGACAGGCGCAGCCCGGTCGCGGGAATGTTCTCCACCACCACCTCCGCGCCGACGATGTCGCCCGGCAGGCCGAGGTCGGCGAGGTAGACGCCCCACTCGGCGGTGTAGAAGTCCTTCTCCCCGCGGGCGACGGCCTCGTCGCCGCCGGGGAGGCAGTCGATGACGACGGTGTACCGCTGCTTCTTGGGGTGATGGATCATCCCGAACTCGTTGCCGTGCCGGTCCATTCCGACGTAGAGCGTGGTGTGCGCCAACCACCCCGGCAGCCGGTAGCGGCCACCGGGGATCCGCGAGTGCGGTCCGGCGTGATACTCGGCGGAGCGGCTGACGCGGGAGCGGAAGAACTGCATTCTCAGGTGACCTTTCTCGTAGAGGGAGCGCCCGCCCGGCGCGATCGCCAACGGCGCGAGGAGCACCGCGCCGAACGCCATGAGAGCGAGGCCGGCGGGGACGTTGCCCCAGATCAGGACCGCGAACGCGAGGGCGAAGAAGCCGCCCGCGTAGGCGATGACCTTGTTGGAGAGCCCGAACGCGAAGGTGCTCTTGGGGCGCGTTCCGGCGGAGTAGATCGCCGGTTCCTCAAGCGGTGCGGCTGCTGTGAACGTGGCGGGTGCGGTCATCGCTGAATCCGTCCGTGGTAGTTACCGACTGCGCCCTCGGCGGCGGCACCGAGGTTCCCTGCGATCTGGGCGGCGCCCCGGATGCCGGTCCCGGCGGTGCGCATCGCCCCTGCCGCTCCCGTCATCCCCACAGCCGCGATCTGGCGTCCCGCGGTGCCAGCTCTCGACGCAGCGCCGAGCGGACCCGATCGGTTAGATGCGGCCGAAGATGGGGACGAGCCGCCGGTGTAGCGGCCCTGCATCCCGGGGACGGGTTTCGCGCCGGTACCCGCAGCGCCCATCCCACCGCCTCCCCCACCGGACGACGGCGGTGAGACGGTCCGGGCCACACCGCCCAGTGCGCGAGCACCGGTCGCGGCGGCCCCACCCGCCAGCGCGCCACCGGCGGCGGCGAGACCGGCGGCCTGCGCTCCGCCGGCGGCGATGGTCTCCGCGGCCGGGGCAATGATCCGCACCAGCGTGGGCAGCGCGAATCCGACGATCGCCAGCAGCACCGACCCGATGATCACCGAGGACACCGGATCACCGGACGTCGCGGACTGCGCCCAGAACGCGAACAGATACAGCAGCGTCGCAACGGGCTTGAACAGCAACGCACCGATGGTGAAGGCGATCATCGACTTGTAGGACGAGCGGCCGGTCGCCGTTGCCGAGGATGCCGCGGCGAGCGGGATGACGGCGACGACGACGCAGAGCACCGCCTCGCGGATGAGCAGCGCGATGAGCTGGGCGACGGAGCCCAGGAACGCGAATCCGGCGCACGCGAGGGCGAACACCGGTCCCAGGCCGGTCTTGTCGTCGAACGCGGTGATGGCGGTGATCTTCTCGTTGAGGTCCGCACCCACGAACTCCTTCAGCGCGAACGCCGACGCGGCATCTCCGCCCTGGTGGAGCATCAACACCAGCACCGGCAGTAGTGAGACAGTGAAGACGGTGCGCACCAACATGTTCGCGGTCTCCGTCGCCCCTTCCATCACGGCTTGTTTGCGGGCGATGGCGAGTTTGGTCATGGCGATGACGATGGAGGCGAACAGCGCCGCGATGGTGAATCCGGAGACGATGTTGCGTAGCCCCGACATCGCCGTCTCCGCCCCGAGTCCCGGAATGCCGGTGGTCATCCAGAACGTCATCACGGTGCGGAAAGCTTGCGCGTTGCCTTCCATGACGGCTTTGGCGAAGTCGCCGACGGAGTCGCCCCAGAACGCGGAGGCAGCGGACGACGCTGCGGTGGCCACGGCTGCGCCGGGGTTGTCCTCGAACGAGTTGAGCAGGCACGCCCCTTCGGCCACGACCTCGCCGGTGATCCCGTTCATGAAGTTCTGAAGGGCGTTCCCGTCGAGTGTGTCCGCGAGGCATTCGCGCCGATCCTGTTGAAAGGCATTGCCCTCGTCGGCGATCCCGGTCACCGGAGCCACCGGGGGCGGGGTCGGTTCCTGGGCGGCTGCGGTGCCGCCGCCGAGGCCGAGCAGGGCGAGGAGAACGACGACGGCCGCAGCGAGGCGCGTCAGCCGCGTCACGAGAGCGTCCAGGGGGTGAATCCGGCGATGCTCGCGACGTCGGGTGTCGCAGAGACGGATCGGCCGTCGAGTCGAGCGCGCCACTCGCCGCTGTCGTGGAACAGCGAGGCACGCATGACCTGCCAGACGGGAGTGGTGCGCCGCTGTCCGTTGTCGTCGACGGGGACGTTGATCGCGTACTCGACGGACGCGAAGTCGTCGGTGCAACTGACGATCCGGAACGCCTCGGGCGCCGGGAGCGAACCCGCCGCCGAGAAGCCGTCACCGGTCCACGACTCACCAGCCAGTTGGCTCTCGAGCTCCGGCGTCGAGACGGTCAGCTTCTCGTAGGCGTCCTTCGCCACCGGGCCTGGTCCGAAGACGCGGCCGATCCAGTTCCACCCGGCGAGCGCCGCACCCTGGGGGGTGCGGGAGTACCCGGTGAGCACGTTGCCCTCGACGCGGGTCGGTCCGTCGCTGGTGGAGACCAGCGTCGGCAGTCCGACGGTCTGCTGGATCTGCACACCGGACGGGGACGAGACAGGCCCGGCGGTGTCGCACCCGCTGCGCTCGCCTGCCGGTTCCTGCGTAAGCGGCGCTCCGACAGGGTTGTTCGGGACGGTGACCTTACGACCGAGGATGTCCACGACGGGGGTTGCGAACCCTGTGCGGCCGTTGTCGACCGAACCGGAGACGGACGGGGCCGGTGCCGGCGCGGACGTCGTCGACGGGTCGGCGGTGTCGGTGGCCCCATCGTCGTCCCCGAGGTTCGGGACGACGAAGACCAGGCCACCGATGACGGCCAGGACCACGAGGACGGCGGCCGCGATCAGCAACCGGCGGACGAGGGTACTCATGAGGCAGCTTTCAGTTCGGTGTAGCCGGCCAGGTCGTCGAGCTCGGCGGCGTCGATGTTCTCCTCGGGAGTGGGGAGCACGATCCGCCAGTCGTCGCCGACCCACTGCAGGGCGACGGGGTAGCTGTAGAGCTGCGAGTCCTCGCCGATTGTTTGTGCCACCGACACTGCGGCGGTCGACGCATCGGGTTCGTAGGCGGTGACGTCGAAGCCGACGAACCGCGGCGCGGACGCCTGCGGCACGGCCCCGGCGACGGTGACGGCGGCCCGGGCGACCGCGAACGCGTCGCGTCCCGGGCCCGGCGCGGTGACGGTGTTGACCACCTCGGGCCAGGTGCGATCGTCGGCCACGGCGAGCGCGGTCTGCCCGTTGATCGCGGCCAGAACGGCTCCCTGCGGGGTCTTGTCGTATCCGTGGCGAGTGACTCCGCTTCCCGTCGACGGTCCGGCACTGGGCGAGCTGGGCACGTCGACGCCCCCGACGGTGCGCCACTCGAGGTCGGCCGGTGCGGAGGCGGTGTCGATCTGTTCCTCGGCAGGCGCGGTGTCGCTCGACTCCGACCCGCAGGCTGCGGCGATCAGGACGACGGCGACGGCGGAGGTCAGGCAGGAGATGCGGGGCAATGTCACGGGCGGTGCACCTTTCGAGGAGTGGACGTGGCGGCGAGGGTTCATGCCAGGACGCTCTGGGCGAGTCCCGATGCGGAACCGATGACGGCGGCGCAGATGAGGATGCGGGCGAGGGTGGCGTCCTCGATGACCTGAGTGCCGGTGGACTTGCGCTGGTTGACGAAGACCGCTCCGCACACGAACAGCGCTGCGATGCAGACGATGATGGCGAACCACAGCAACCAGGACAGGGCGCTCATCAACGGATCCCACACCTCGGCGGGGAACGTCACCGGGCCGGTCGGCGGCTGTGCGAGCACCGCTTCAGTGGAGGCTTCGCCGATCACGGTGCGGTCCCGCTGCCGGTGGAGGTGGCGACGGCCGTCGTCTGTGCGGTGTCGATCATCCAGTCGATGCCGCCGCTGAGCGCGATGGTGGAGATGGCGACGCCGGCGATACCGCCGAACAGGGTGCCGACGGCGCGAGAGCTTCCGGACACCAGCAGGACCACACCGAACGCGATGGCGATACCGGACGCGATCAGAGTTCCGCGGGCGAGCGTGTCGAGCAGGCCCAGCGCGGAGTCGAGGACACCGGTGGCGGTGCCTTCGAGTTTGGCCACGCCCGTGCGGACGATAGCGGCGGTGGCGCTCACAGGACGAGGCCGTTGACCAGTCCGGCGGCACCGCCGATGATGACCGCTCCGACGAGACCGCCGACGAGTTTGCCGGTGGAATTGCCGCCGCCGCCGGTGATCTTCTCGTAGCCGAGCATCGCACCGCAGATCATGATTCCGGCGACGGAGGCGAAGATGCAGCCCCACATCAGCCAGGACATGAGGGTGGTGATCTTCTCGCCGAACTCGCCGTTGGGTGCCTGAGGATCGACGTCGCCGATGTTCTGGGCGAGGAACACGGTGGCGTCGGTGCGGAGTGTGGTGAGCATGGTGGGTCCTTTCGAGGCAGGTGGGTCGAACCGAGGTGGGTCAGTGCCCAGCGGCGCGGCGGGCGGAGTCGAAGGCGGTGTGACCGGCGGCGACGAGGCCGGGGTGCGGGGCGGCCGCGGAGGTCACCGACCGCATCCGGCCAGGAGGCGGTGGGTCCGGTTGGGCCGGCGACCACACCGCGAGGTCGGAGTAGGTGTGCACGCGCAGGTCCGGCACCCACGGCAGGTGCCACACCGCGGGTGCGGCGGACGCCACGACGTCGGCGCTGCGCCGCAGCGTCTTCGGCAACTTCCCCGGTGCGTCCGGGACCAGAGCCAGACCGAGGACGGTGCACCCACCGGTGAGACCGGCGGCCGACTGGAGCAGCAGGTCGTGGGCGGCGGCGAGCCCGGTGCGGTGGGTGCGGGCGACGACGATGACCGACCGGTACCGGTCGTGGGCCGGCCACCCGCCGTGCGCGTCGGCGGCGGGTGCCCAGACGCGCGCGAGAGTGGACACTCCTGCGCCGCCGTGCGCGCCGAGCAGCCACATCACCGGCGGTCGCCCGATACCGGCGACCGGTTCTGTGTGGACCGGTGCCTGGCGGTCGACCGGTGGGATCCGCAGACCGGCGGGGACGACGGGGGCCGATCCCGAGGTGTCGTCGCTGTAGAGCTCGTGATTGTCGATCGGCTGTGCGGCCATGTCGACGTCTCCTTCTGCGGGTGAGTCGGTCACCTGGCGGCGGTCGGGGTGGACCCGGCCGTCGTCGGCGGTGCCGGCGTGGTGGTGGTGCCGCTGGTGGTCGCGGACCGGCTGCTGGTCGGTGCGGCGCCGACGGCGGTCCGCGCACTCGCGGTGAGGATCTGGCCTGCGCTGCGGACGGTGTCGGGGGTGGCGAGGAGCTGGGCGCTGCGGCCGAGGACGGCCCCGACCTTGTCGGCGAGAGTGCTGTCACCGGTGAGATCCGCGGCGAGCGCGACGATCCACCGCACCGTCAACTGCACCGGAGTCTCGCCGCGGGTGCCGACCGGGACGCTGTCGTAGGAGCCGTGTTTGACGGCGGTGTTCCAGTACGAGGTATCGGTGACGAGCTGCGCGAGACCGGCGTTGTCGTCGATGGTGCGGGTGACTTCCTCGAACGCGACGTTCACGGCGGAGTCGATCGTTGCCGGGGGCACCAGCTCGACCGCGGCGGTGCCGACCCTCGCGGCGAGGATGCCCAGTGCGGCAGGGGGGTTGGTCAGGCCGACGGCGGCGAGCTGGCCGATGGTCTCCGGGGTGATGACGTCCTTGGCGACGGTGATGGCAGCGCCGATCGCCATGCCCGCGATCTTGGTGACCGCGCTGACCGCCTCGTCGATGGCTTCGTCGTCGCCGACGGCCGTCGGGTCGGAGTACTTGTCCATCTTCCCGAGCACTGTGTCGGGGGCGCTGGTGACCTCGAACTGACCGCGGGCACTGTCGAAGTCGAGGTTGTCGTTGACTACCGAGGCGCCGGTGAGCAGTGCGGAGCGTCCGACGGCGGTGGAGACATCGGTGAGGATCCGCACCGGGTCGCGGGTGTCCATCGAGGACTGTCCGGCGATGTTGGCGACCATCTTCGCCGCGGGGGTGTTCGCGGGTGTGTCGCACGCGAGATCGCCTGCGGTGCAGTACGAGGCGACGCGGTCGGCGACTGCGCCGAAGTCGGCCTCGGCGGGGTCGGGGGCGATGCCGCCCCCGGCGGGTGGTGTCGAGGCGACGGCCGGTGCGAGCTGCACGGACTGCACCGCCGCGCCGTCGGTACCGGGGGCGGGTGCGGGACTGGCGTCACCTCCGCCGAGGACCGGTTCGCCCTGTCCGCGCGTGGGGTCGGAGAACAGTGCACCGCCGGCGAACCGGTCGGCGTCGATGGGTCCGGTCCCGGCTCCGATCTTGCGGATGACCTCGGAGGCGATCTGACCACCCTGGGAGTACCCGGAGACGAACACCCTGGTGCCGGGACACTTCTCGGCGATGTCGCCGATCATGGTGGTGGCGTTGTCGATGCCGGTCTGCACAGATGTCGCGTAGGTGTCGGAGGAGGGGTCACCGGGCTTGCCGCCGAACGACGCCGGGTACGGGACGTAGCTGCGGTCCAGCGCGGGTTGTGCGCCGGAGTTGGCGTCGCGCATGGCCGGGACGGTGAGCCGGGAGAAGAACCCGGAATCGGCGTCGGGTGAGCTGTTCTCGTCGATCTCGGTGGTACCGGGGACGACGACCAGGTGCAGCGGTGCGCACCCGTCGGCGGCGGGTGCTGTCGTGGTCGGCGCGGCGTGCGCGGTCGCGGCGGCGAGCAGGGTCGCGGCGACGGCGGTGCCCGCGACGGCGACGCGAGCCGTTCTGCGGTGCGGGGCGGGGGTCATGGGTGGTGCCTCTCGTCGAGCTGGGATCAGCGGCGGGTGATGGCGGTGATGGAGGTGGTGCCGCCGGACTCGGCGGTGGTGAAGCGTTGAGAGGAGGTGCGCGGGTCGATGCCGGGTCCGCGTTCGAGAACGGTCACGTCGTAGACGCCGGATGCGATGGGGTCGGCGAGGACGCAGAACTCGACCTCCGTTTCGAGGGCGTCGATGCCGATGCGCAGGCGCTCGGCCGATGCCATGACGGCTTCCGGTGCTCCGACGGCGCGGGCCGCGACCGGGTCACGGTCGTAGTAGAACGCCTTCTCGAAGCGCCAGATTGTGCTCAGTCCGGGATCGGTGGTGTCCTCGGTGACCGGCTCACCGGCACCTTGGCCGGCGCACCAGGTGAAGTCCGCGGCGGCAACACCGCCCGCTGCTGGTTCCGCCGCGACGGTAGGAGCGGCCTGCGTGGTCGGGAGAAGTCGTGCTGGATCCGCGGTGAGGGTGTCCTCGGAGGCTCCGGTGAGGAACACGGCGGTGGCGCCCACCGCACCCACCAGGACGAGGAGTGACGCGGTGACCGCCACGGCGGACCGGTGACGACGCCACCACGAGGGCCTGGCAGCGGGGCCGGCGGCTCCGCAGCGCAGGGTCTCGGTCGCCGCGTCGAACGTCGATGTCGGAGCGTCCGCGAGCCAACCGTCGTCGTCCGTCTGGGGGTCTCGGTCGGCGAGGACGGTCAGGCGTCGGTTCGGTGGAGTGTCGGTGGACGCGGCGGGACTGGCGGTCGGAACGGGGGACCGTTCGCCTGTGGCGGGCGGCGCGGCGTCGAACCAGTCGTCGGCTGCTGTGTCGTCGGGATGAGCCACAGCGGGACCTCCTAGGTCGGATCGGGCGAGCGTTGGGTGCGGTCGAGCGGTGCCGGCCGCACCCGACAAAAGGTCAGGCCCCGATGTTCAGAGCGGACAGTGCGCCGGACAGGGCTGCTGCGCCCTGATCGAGCACGGGGGCGTTGTCGGCGATCACGGTGTCGACCGCGGCCAGAACGTCCGCGCCGCCGAGCACGTCGGTGACCGCGTGTCGGGCCTGCTCGACGTAGGCCGGGGCCGTGTCGACGACCTGCTGGACGCCCTGCGGCGGCGTCCACACCGGCGCGGCCGCGGCGGGAGCCGGTGCCTCGGGTGCGGGTGCGGGTGCGGGAACAGGGGCGGGTTCGGTGATGGTGGTCTGCTGACCGCCGAGTGCGGTCGCGCCGATGGCACCACCGATCGCGCCACCGATGCCGGCACCGATGACGGTGGCGGGGACGCCGAGCGCCGCAGCTCCTGCTCCTACGCCGATGGCTGCGCCGACTCCGGGTCCGAAGACCCACCCGACGCCGGGTGCCCACCATGTGAACGGCACGGTGGCCGCGCCGACCCCGAGGCCGATCAGTCCGCCGCCGACAGCGCCGAATGCGGTGGCGGGGACACCGAGTGCGGCTGCGCCGACAGCGCCGCCGACGACGATGCCCGTCGCCGCGCCTGCTGCGGTGCGGTCGGCCTGCGGTGCGTCGACGAGGCCGGCGTTCACGAGAGCGTTGGCGCCGTCCGCCTGTAGGGCGGAGGCGGAGTTGTTGAACTGCTCTGCGAAGCGGGGGTCTACCCAGTCGGGGCGGGCGATGGCCTGGCTGCCGATGAGGATGGTGCCCTCGGGTGCGTCGACCGGGGCGATGATCTTGCGGTCGACGGTGGGAACGGGAGGCGGCTGGGGCGGGGCGATCGGTGCCGGGGGTCCGACCTGTGGGGCCGGCTGCACGGTAGGTGCCGCGTAGTAGGTGGTCTGGACGGTGGAGGACTGCTGGCGGCCGGACTGGTAGTCGTCGTAGCTGCGCCACTGCGACTGCTTTACCTGCGGGGACGGGGTGAAGCCGGGCAGGAACTCGCGCTGCTGGGTCGGTGCGGGGACCGGGGTGGTGTCGGTGGTGCCGGACTGGGCGGTATCGGGAGCGGTGACGAAGTCCTGCGGGGCGGCGTTCGCCGTCGCGGAACCCATTGCCACGGCGAGTGCGATCGGGACGGCCGTCAGGACGACAGCTCGTTCCTTACGTCGACGGTGTCGGCCGCCGATTCCTTGCTGAGGAGACATGGCTGGTAGTGCCTTTCGTAAGGCGCTGCGTCGCAGCAATAGTCGAAAGAAAGTGGTTGATGGTGGAACCATCACGGTCGGGTTCAGAGGAACTGCGCGACCGAAGACGAGGGTCAGCCTTCGGGTGCGCGGTCCAGTGGACGGGCGTGATTTCAGCGGGTCACTTGGCGCCCACGAGTCGGAGCCAGAACCACGGCTGCTGAAGAGGGCCAGGCATGCGGGAGTTGCCGGGTTTCGATCGGAGAGGGCGTATGACGCCGCGGTTGTAATCCAATCTGTGCCCGAACAGCGCAGGTAGCCTGGAGCTACCACGCCCTTTTCAGGTGTGTGGGTTGGTCCCTGGACGCGCTACGCGGACGGCAATCAGCTTGCGCGTTCAGGGACTCTTCAAGTTTGTACGTCCTCTTCCAGCCCTCCTTCCTTCCGTTCTAAACAACTGGTTTTACCGTAGCATCTAAACGTCTGTTATGTGCTACAGCGTTGGCACTAGTGGCATCGTGTTCACCTGTGGGGTTCTTTCATTGAGGCGGCGACTGCGTGGCTTCGCGCCAGAACAACTCCGGGCACGCCGACTTGCCATGGGTCTCAGCGGGGCAGAGATTGCTCGTCTGGTGGGTGTCGCATCATCGACGTACTCGCAATGGGAGCGGGGCCAGTCGCACCCCCGGATCGACTCGTTGGCTCGCTGCGCGCAGGAACTCGGTCGGCCGATCAATGACTTCGTTTTCGTAGCCGAAGAAGAGGAGTACCTGGGTGATCTCCGAACTTCCCGTGGGCTGACACAGGGCGCGCTAGCCAGTGAGGTGGGTGTCAGCCCCCAGTACATCGGAGCGCTGGAGCGGGGACAGAGCCGACTCGGTGACTCCACCGCGTCACGAATCGCGGAGGTACTGGAATATCCCGCATCACGCGTCGTGGCGGCATACGAACGCGTTCGTCGCCGTCCGCGAGGCGAGCCGGCCTGAGGGTGCAGTGGCACATGAAACGACATAGGCAAACTCCCGACGCAGTATCGACGTCACGGAAGCGATCAAGCACCCGTGATGGATGGGCTGCGTCTGAAGGCCGTTCGGCCAACAGGAATCTCGACCTAGAAGGTGGAGTGCCTCGCCGAAACTATCACGACTGTCGCCGAACTGGAATCCTTGCCGGACCATCATGTGACGTCGGCGCGGACGCGGGTAGCACGGCGAGGACCAGACGCTCGCTCAACTGTCCCGGGTAAGGCCTGAGCTCCACTTCCGTGCGTTGCCACCGCCAATCAGCGCCGTCCTTGGCCCTGATGCGGATGTCTACGACGACGGGTCGGTGGGTAGACCGCGACCACTGGTCGAGGGTATTGGTCAAGACCGATCGATCTTCTTCATGGACAACATCGCGTCCGCTGGCGACATCCCTCCATCGAACCCACTCCGGTGCGTCAGTCAGCCACATCGTCAGGATTCCGGTGTGCGCATCGAACACAGCCATGCGGGTGCCCGCGCTCTCCAGCGCGCTGGGTAGGCCCAACTCGAGCAGCGTCGGCTTGTCGGGTGGAGTCGTGTCGGTGACGTCGTGCCAGAGCAGTCGCAGGCCGACGTTGCCGGGGTCAGTCCGGCCCTTGCCCCAACAGTGCCAACGCATGATGTGCCCGTCAGCGTGCAGGACGGACATCGGGCCTTCCCAACTCCCGCCGTGCTCTGGGTTCAACGCCGCGGCGAAGAGCGACTCCGAACCATCGAACTTGACGGCTTTGGCGTAGTACTCGGCGGGCGTGCGTTCAGGGACGTGATCGGCGGGGTCAACACCGGACATCAAGGCCGCCTCGAGCGACTGAGCGATCACAGTGCGCTGCAGCAACCACGAGATCCCCGAAACGATACGAGGAGGGTCAGGAACGATGCCTGGCTCGCCCAACCAGAGTTGCGCGCCGTGTGCCTCGCCTGAGGGCCCCAGCACTGGAACCACGCGGATCAGATATATTCCGCGACGGCTCGCGACCTGGTGCTCATGGACCTGCCGAGAATGGCAGGCCTGCTCGACGAGCAGGGGGAGGTCGATGTCCGACGCGGGTGACAAACGGTCGACCTTCGTCCAGTTCCGAGTTCGCCCGCCTGAGCTGACGACGGTCATCACTCCCGGTGTCAGAGTTTCGATCAAGTGCCAACTGTTCATAACATCCATGTGCGTACTCCCCCGATTAGGCGAGACCAGACGTTACATCTAATCGCAGCGTGTAAGTCGCAATCGAACACCGTGAGGTCGCAACGTGATTGCCTCCCGTACGTCCAACTCGTACTTGCCGTCAGATACCACGTCGTACCGCTGGACGATGGACGCAAGGGCCAATACCGCCTCGTGGAGCGCGAACTGACGACCGATGCACGCTCGCAACCCTGTCCCCCACGGCTTATAGACACGGTCGGGGGCATGGTTCATCCTGCCTGCCATGAACCGATCAGGGTCGAAGCTTCTGGCGTCTGCTCCCCAGGATGCAGATCGATGTACCTGTGGAAGGAGAACGAAGACCCATCCTTCGGGAATTTCGTAGCCGCCCAGTTCGGCCGGGCCGCGTTCACGCGCCTTGCGGAAGTAGCCGGGTGCAGCGGGCCAGAGACGTAGCGTCTCATCGACCACTCGGCGAACGCGACGGAGTTTCGGTACGTCGTCGAACTCGACTGCGCCTCCACGAGGAGCGACGGCTTCCACCTCGTCGCGCAAAGACCGCAACAGACCCGGGTCACGACTCAAAAAGTGAAGTGCGAACGCCATGGTTGACGCTGTCGTCTCGTTCCCTGCAACGAGGAAAGTGATGATTTGGTTCTTGATGTTGTCGACACTCAGACGATCCCTCGTTGCTGGGTCGACCGTCTCGAACATGTGTTGCAGCAGGTCAGAGTTCACATTCCCTTCGCCGTCACGTCGAGTAGCCATTCGGCTCTCGACAAGGGAGTCGACGGTGTCTCGGATAGTCGCCAGATCATCGGTGTGTTGCTTGGCAGCGGATCGGCCGGTGAGAGCTCGGACCATGGGTACATCGTTTGACGACTGATTGACGTAGCGAAGAGCCCGCGAGATCGCATCGGCGAAGGGCACTTCGCCATCGAACGTTCCGAAATCATGGGAGACTGCGCATCGCCCGATTACATCGAACGCCAGTTTCGAGCACTCCTCGTATGCATCGACCGATTCGGGAGCGGACGAGTTGTCCCAGGTTGCCAGCAGTCCGTCGATGGAACGTTGCATCGATTCGTGATAGCGGCGCATCGCGGCCTTGTTGAAAGCTGGGCCGAGTACCGAATGCCCTAGTTGCCAGTTGGGTTCGGAATTGAACGCCGTGAACAGCCCGTCGCCCGCGATGCCGCGTAGCTTTCGGTGCGGGAGACCAAGAAACTTCGTCCACACCTTCTCGTTGTTGACCTCGTTGACCAGAATCGGATCGGACACCACCACGAGCCGATGTCCGAAGATCTTGCGCTCGTAGATGCCCCCGAGCTCATCAGCCATCTTCATTTCTCGCTGCACAGGCTTGGATGAGTCGACGCTGAGCAGATCTCCCGCGATGGGAAGCCGGAACTTCGGATGCGGGAGGCGAGCGAGTGGTGGTCCAGCTTGATCCATGGGAACAGTGTCCCTCAGCGCGGTGCCGGTTATTTTGGGTCGCGATTACGGCGTGTCCTCCCCCCGCGGAACCCGTCGCAGGGCAGTATCAGCTTGCCGTCCGTGGTTGTTTGCACCGAACCCGACAAGGAGGTACACCTCATGGGACGTCCCCATCTCGGTCCGACCACTCGTCTCGGATCAGTCCCGACAGAGGTCTACGCGGCGCTGACCGCGGCGGCAGCACAGCACGGCTACAGGGAGACGACGGCGTACGTCTCGGACATTCTCAGTCTTCATGTCGGCCGGCCCGACAAACTACGCGGCGCACTCAGCCAGGAGGTACTGCCACTGACGGGCTAGATCAGCTCCGAGAACCTGCGCAGCATCCACATGCGCAGGACATACGAGCGAGCCTGTAAACACCGAACCCCCCGACCCGTGGGCCGAGGGGTTCGGTGTCAAGGACGAAGGGCCAACTTCGTCCTCGGGTGCTGCTCACCAACTGAAGGGACAGACTGTGTCGGTCTGGTCTCAGGGTACAACACACCCTGATGCAGGTTCAGGAAGCAACTGGTGTGTCTTCGCGCCCATTGCGCGGGCGGTTCTTCATGTATCCGTCCAGACCACTCGGTCTTATGGCATGACGTGGGTCGACTCGACACGGCTATCTGAAAATCTCTCGAGGTGTCGGCGTGTCGCGGCACGCCCGACGGGGCCTCGAGGCAACATTCCTGCCGTGCCCAGGCCACCGAGAACACGTCCAATAGGGCGCCCACAGCTGCCCTATCGACCGGTACAGATGAACACCAAGGTGCACCCCCAGGTCAAGCAACAGCTCACCGCACTGGCTGCGGAGCGTGGAATCACGTTGGGAGCTCTGCTCGCCGAGCTGACCGCGCGCGCCGCTGGGAGCACTGTCGAAGAGTTGATAGCAGGTGGGTTCGACCACAATCCGCAGGAGCTGCCAATGACGGGTTGAACGCACTGACACAACGTTCGTTCGGACGAGGACGCCGACGAGCTTCATAGAACAGCGCCGACATGACGAAGCCCCCGGCGGGGCGGCCGAGGGCTTCAAGGTCATTAGGAACGAGCGGGAACTCGAACCTCGGTGCTGCTGATCCCCGAAGGGACTGTCTTGCTGGACAGGTCTCAGGGTACATGCTGCCCTGATCAAGCTTCAAGTATCGATCCACGTGTCGTGTCGCCGATGTCGACACCGGACGCTATGTGGCGGCGCCTGGCGCCCATGTTGGCGGCGCGCCGGTCCATGCGCTTGTACGACGCGGCGGCGCGGTCCTTCACCTCGTCGCGGGCGTTGACGAACAAACGGCCGCTCGTGCCGGCGGCGGTACCGCTGTTCGCCCATGGGCGTGCGCGGGTGCTCGCGTTGGACTTCGACGCCAAGATTCACGGCGCCGCCGCTGTCGAGGCAGACGTGGCGCGGGTTCTCGGGTGGTTGGAGGAAACCGGTGGCCGCGCGGTCGTCGACGTCTCCACCAGCGGCGGCCGTCACATCCTCGTTCCCTTGGCCCCGGGCGTCACCGTCGGCGTCGCCGAACTGCGTCCTCTGCTGAATTTGTTGGCCGCTCGCCTGCCGACGTTGGACATCGTCCCGATGACCAACGCCACGACCGGATGCATCACCGTCCCCGGGTCCGCATGCAGAGAAGGCGGGCACCGGCACCTGATCGGAAACCTGGCCACCGCGACCGACATCCTGACCGTCGGATCCGAACCTGCGGTCCTGACCCGCCTCGCTGCGCTCCTCGGCGGACCCTCCCACGCCCGCCCACACACAGGGGCAGCTGTGCGCACCGTCGACGACGAGATCCGGGACACCACGGTCGCCGAGCGCGTTACCGGGACGGGCCGCGCAGCTCGGCTGCACAGCCGCCTCTGCCGTACCACTCCACCACCCGCGGCGGTCCGAGCGTTCGCAGCCACCGGACGACTCGACCGCTCCCGGTGGGCATCCCGCTCGGAAGCCCGACAGTCCGTCATCGCACACGCAGTACTTTCCGGCGCCACCGCCGACGACATCACCGCACGCCTCGACACACACGAATGGGCCGGCGTCCGAGACGCTTACGCCCACTACAGAGACCCTCTCGGCGCCGTCCGCCGCGACACCGCACGAGCGCTTGGCTGGGCCGCGTCGTCACTACCCGAACCAGTCCGGCACACCGGGCACAAGCTAAAGCACACAGGGGGTACCACCGACCCGGTCGTCGCGATGTGGCTGGCTTCGGCGCAAGATTGGGCGGGCCGGGAGTACGTTTCACGACGGGATCGGTGGTCCACTCATGCGGTGCTGCAGGCGTTGGCATGGGGTGCGGCAACAGCAGGAGAAGTCATAGAGGGTGTTCCCGTGGTGGCTTTGGGTGGTCGGTCGTTGTCCACAGCAGCAGGATTACTGCCGGAAACCACCGTGTGGTCCGCATTGGCTCGACTGCGGGACATCCCCGGATCCCCCGTCCTGCTCATCGACCGCGGCGTCGGCCAGAATGCCGACCGCTACGCCTTGGTACCCCCGCGGGGAGAAGCACCGATACATGGCCATTCAGACCCGAAAATAGGTGCGCCCACCATCGACTCGGTCCACCCGGCGTGGAGTGTCATCGGCTACCGCCACCGCATCCTCTACGAAACGGTCGCAGCCGCTGACCGCCCTATGACGGTCGATACCCTGCTCCAGCAGGTGCGGATCGGCCGATCCAGCGGATACGACACCGTCCTGGATTTGCGTACCGCCGGCCTGCTCACCGTCACGGATGGACACCTCCAGCTCGGCGACGCCGATCTCGACGACATCGCCCACCACAACGGCCTCGCCGCCGCATTACGCTCTCGCACTGTTCGGCACCGAGCGGAACGCGTCATCTGGCGTCAGTGGCTTGCCGAACGCGATGCCCAACGCATCCCCACTCCCCCACCGGTGTTCACGGCCGCCGTCATCGTCGACGACGGGATCGCGCCACCCGACGAAGGGCTCTGGGACTCCATCATGGCCGACGAACCCAGATACCGACCCGACTACGACCCCTACGCGTCACTGAGCACCCTGCTCGACGCAATCGACCCCGCCACCACCGCAGCCAAACAACGCAATACCGCGCCCATGGGCAGCACGACGCTCGGCGCATGACCCGGCTTCGATCGACCTTTGAGACCTGTCCCCGGAGGGAAAAAAACGCGTTACCCATCTGCGGGAAGTCGCCGACGAACCTTACGAGCTTGCGTTCCGTACCGTGCACAAGCAATCGGTTCGACTACTAGTCGGCAGAGGAAACGTCCAGGTACCTGCGCAGGGCTTCTTCGACCAGAGCGCTTCTACTCCCGGCGCCCCAATCGATGGCTAGCTGGTCAAGGAGTGATGCGTCCGAATTGATGACCCCTGCGAGGGGTACGCGTGCGCGCGGTTCTTGGTGCCGCCTGCGTGTCGGTCTGCCGGCTTCAGCCCGTTTGAACAGCCCTGTTGAGGCACTGCTCATGACGCCTACCCAGTGATCTTTCAACTCGTCCGCGTGTTTTTCTACAGCATCGAGAACTACTTGTCCGTATGAGCGGGCGGTCGCTGGGTTCGAGTTGCGCTCGTCCAGCGTGAGCGACCTCAGGGCGACGTAGACAGCCTGTGGCAGAGCAACTTCAGGGGGCGCAATGCGGCTTGCAGTCGAAGACGAGTCGCGCCGGGTGCTACGCCGACGCGCGTCCGCACGGCGACGCGTGTTCGTCTCTTCTACGACAACGGTTGTCGCAGCCCTTTCCGAGTGGTCTTCCCAGGACTTCGAGTCTTTTTGCCTTGGACCTGATGACGATGGAGTTGGCTCTTGCTGCGGCGCAGATCTGACTGGGTGATCCTCAATCGAATCGTCTTCCGTCGCACCCGAGCCCACAATCGACAGGGTGGTCGTTGGCTCGGCCGCATCGTCGCTGTTCATGGGGTCGTAGTCATTGACTTCATCGTGGCCGCCCGAAATTCGCACGGGCTCTACAGGTGGTAGAACATCGGCCAGATCCCCCAAGAGCTCGGGATTGAAGGCCGCTCGCCGTCTGCGGCTGCTCATGCGACGCCACCTTCAACACGCTGACGTTCAGCACGGGTTACGCGGGTCAGTATCTCGCGGGTGAGTGCTTGATAGTCGCTAGCGAGGCCGGAGGGGTCTCGTGACCACAGTCGCTCCCCCGGCTTGCTTTTCTGGCGAAGTCGCTGCAATCGACTCTTCTGGTCCGACTCAGCGGCTTCCACAAGTTCCAACGGGGTGAGGTGTCGAGTTCGCAGATCGACCGCAGCGGCTCTGTCCGACCGGATGAACGCTTCGAACGGATCGGCGCCGCTGCCTTCGAGTAGGTCATTGACCTGTTCGAAGACGTCGCGATTCCGGGCCGTAGCACGGGGGTTAGTGTCGAAGAGCACCACGCCGAGCAGCTCGATCACGGACCCTGCTTGTCGTGCGCGGAGGTACCGAAGAGCAAGTAATTCAACCCCCGACAAGCTTGCGTCGTCGTCCCTGGTGGGCACTATGAGGTACCTGGCTGTGCCGAGCAGCGCATCAAGAAGAGGCGCGTCGCCGGGCCCCGAGTCGATGAGGATCAGTTCGTATCCCTCAGTCGCGCACAACGAGTTGAGGGTTTGATCAAAGTTCGCGCGAAGGTCGATCCCGGTCTGGCCCGCGGTGGCCGCCACCGATGCGACGACCGCAAGAGCAGGTCCCCCGGGGATGACATCCATGTTCGGGCGCACGTTGCGGATGGGCTCTAACTCTTGCGCGAACTGCAGAGCCATGCTCAAGCCTCTACCGCCGTCGCCCTCGACACCTAAATCCGAGGAACTGACATTGGCTTGTTGGTCGGCGTCGACGACGAGCACTCTGCGACCCGCTGCAGCGACCATGCCGGCCACCGCGGACACGATGGAGCTCTTCCCAACGCCCCCCTTCTGATTGGCGACCAGCAGAGTTCGTGATGTTCCTGATGTCGTCACCCTGCAGAAAGTACTGCATCTCGGCCAGGGTGAAGTGCAGCGACACGGCCCTATCCTCAACTTGTCGAAAGAACCGACGACGCACTGTTTCGACAGCCGGACGCAAGGCGGTGAACACGGATAGGTGCTCGGCATCACATATGGCAATGTGTTCTGGCTGAAAATGAGCTTGGTCAGCAGCGTCATATCGGGTCGTTTTAATGACCGTGGTCATGGCCGCTGTAATGGGAATGAGTCAAACCCTGAGCAAGGTCGTGCGTAACGCGCAACTAATGATCGTAATGCGGAACATACATACGGTCGACGCACAGGTCGCTTGCAGCGCCGGTCAAGTGGGCGAGGTCGTGAGCATGTCGCTAGCGTGTTGTAAGGCCATGTAACGGGCCATGCAATGCGCGCAGGTATGGCCGTGTGTATGGGCGTAAGTGCGGTCTTACATCAGTCTAAAGCAGAAGGCCAGCTCAAGACGTGTAAAGCGCCGGCCTCGGACGTCCAAGGGCGTTCCTCCAGAAGGTAGCAAGCAGACGCCGTCGAGGCACCAGGACTGCAACTGTGCGGCGACTTCCCGGTCGTGGGGTGCGTTGCGGGGACGCCAAGTTCATGGCTGTTGTCTGTGTCTATCGGAACAACCCAACTCGGCCTCTTGGACTCATCAACGCAATGCCAACGGCGCCGTGAGCGAGAACCGAGGAGCCCTTCATTTACTGTCACCTATCTCTATTAGAACTAGCGGGCGCCGCGCCAGCCGTGGGGGAGCGGGATTGTCTACATGGGTTGCCAGCGATTCGACACCCGCTGGGGATCCGACAGTATGCAGCCGAGCTTGGTGGCGCCCGACGTGACCGTGCGTCGGTGGTTGACTGACAGCTCGCAACTTGACCCGAAACACGTCCGCGCACACGATCTGACGGAAGGCCATACGTAGACCCATACGTATGGCGCGTCGTATGGGTCTAATTCAAGGCGGTTGTTGCAGTGTCAGCGGGGTTCTCGGACGGGGCACCGCACACGCACTACCGACGCGCCACAAATCGCTGGGGTGTCACAGTGACGAAACTGCATGCAGAAAGAGACCGGATCTCGTGGTGTTCCCGCGGACGGTGCCGGAGAACAGCCGTCAGATGGTCATGTCTCGGAGTTTGGCGGTGCCTTCTTCGGTGACGGCGCAGAAACGATGTAGTCCAGTAGCTTCTGGCACGCGCCGTCTGTCAGGGCCGTATGCACGAGGCGCAGCCTCTCACGATGGCGTTGACCACCGATTTGCCCTTGGGTGGCGCATATCGCGGCAAGCGCAAAGGTGGCAGCGAGACCGAGAACTTGGTCGCTCCTCATGGTCATCCCTTATTTTGCTGAGGTTGACGTTGTTAATTTCAGTTAACGCACCATAAACCTCGAACCGCCAGTTCAGCACAGTTTTAGACCGCAACCACGTCGGACGATGGGTCTACGCTGCGGATATGGACTCCAGACCAGCCGAAACAGCCCCGGCGACCCCTCTGACGGCCGTCCCGGGTCCCTCGGAGGGCGCGAAAGCGCCGGAGATCCCCGCGGCGGTGGCCGCACGCATCGCCGCTGCGGTGGAGTCGTCCCGATCGGCCGGCACCCGCCGTGCCTACGGATCGGGGTGGCGCCGCTTCACCGACTGGTGCACCCGCAACGGGCACGTCGCACTGCCGGCACACCCCGTCACCGTCGCCGCCTACCTCGTCGACGCCGCCGACACCGTCACCGCGGAAGGGGAGAGGGCCTACGCCGCCAGCACCCTGTCGGCGTGGGCATCAGCAATCAACCACTTTCACCAGACCACCGGGCACCCCTCGCCCACGAAGCACTACCTCGTGACGGCTGCGCTCGCGGGAATCCGCCGACAGTACGCGTCCGCCGGCGATCGACCACGTACGCAGCGGGCACCGTTGCTCGTGTCGGACATCCGGCACCTTGTCGACACCGCCCGCGCACAATGCGACGGATGGGCCGACGATGTGTACGAACGCCGCGACAGCGTACTGCTGCTCCTCGGATTCGCCGGAGCGTTCCGCCGATCCGAACTCGCCGACCTCGAATGCCGCGACGTCAGCCTGCACCGCGAGGACGGCCTGCACATTCGACTGCGCAAGACCAAGACCGACCAGGAAGGCCACGGCGTCGTCCGTGCACTCCCGACAACCGACTCGCACACCACCTGCCCACCCTGCGCGTACGTGCGATGGGCGCAGGTTGTGTCAGCGTTCGACACAGGCGGCCGACCCTCCGTCATCCGACTGCTCCGCGGTCGTGACCCGTTCGACGAGCATGTGTGCCGCGGGGGAGTGCCTCGCACCGCCGCACGCGCACCGCTGTTCCGACCCATCGCCAAGAACGGCAACCTCGGTACCACACCCTTGTCCGGCGCCGCGATACACAAAACCATCCGCCGCCGCGGCGAACGCGCCGGCTACGACCCCACCCTCACTGCCCAGTTAGGCGGACACTCCCTCCGATCAGGGTTCGTCACCCAGGCGTTCCGCAACGGAGCCGATGCCCACGCCATCATGCGACAAACCGGACACACCACACCCGCCATGCTCGAACGCTACGCACGAGAAAACGCACCACTGATCGGCAACGCTGTAAACGAAATTGGGCTTTAGCTGCAGTCGCTGTTTCTGTGGCGCTTCCCCTTCAGCTCTTTTACAAGACCCCAAATGGTGGCGAGGGAGGGGTCTCCACCCGAGGACGTATTGTCTATCGTGCAACTGTGTTGCTTGGTGAGGGGATGTCCCCGTCAGGTGTGCGGCGTACTGTTCAAGCGGTAAGTCAACTGCCTAGAGCATGGCCGATACCGGCCCGGCCCGGCGACGCCAGGCGAAACGGCTTCCCGCGAGATGCATCGCTAACGCTGTCGCCTGGCCCGCCGTGCCGATCTCAGTCGGGCCGTTCGCGCGACATCAACGATGAGAGCCAAGTCGCTGCGCCACTTTCTACAGAGCCAGTAGGCCGTCCGGTCCTTGCATCGGTACTTGAAAGAGATGCCCTCCGGTCGAGGGACTGGCGGTGCGTCATGTGGCGTCAGCCGTATGGATGATTCCATATTAGTGTTCCGCAGTGCATCATCATCTGGCTGCGCCTCGGCGCATGAGCCCGCGTTCGCAAGATCGTTGGTAACGCGGGATTGAACTTCATAACGGCAGCAGACAGACTATCACCGAGTGCAGGAGTTCCGATGGCATCGAAGAAGGGGCTGCACGCTTCGCTGCGTATGTCCGCGGCCATGGTCGTTTTCGCCCTCATCGTCAGCTCGTGCTCCTCAAGCCCTGACGCTTCGGAAGCGAAATCATTGGAGACGGTGACAAGTGTCGTTGAAGTTGGTGCGGGCGGCTTCTCAGTTGAAGAAACCGTCAAAGAGACCAGTGTCGCGATCAGCGGAAGCGCCGGCGTAGCTCCCGCAGGCACCCACCTCAACCTAGAGGTCTTCGCTAACTCTTCGTCGGCACTGATGAACGAGACTCTCGATGAATATTTGAGCTGGTCTCCTGGCGGGATAAAACTGACATTCGACGCGGGACTACAGCCGGCGCAGCCCGTCACAATCACCTTCACGCTGCCTCGGACCGCCACACCAGAGAGCGTGGACCGCAACACACTGGTCGGTTTACGTCAGTCGGCGGACGGCTCGATCGCCGTCCTTCCTGTGCAACATACATCGCTTGATGACAACCACTACCAATTCACAGTAGTTACAGACCACTTTTCAGGAATTGTTGTCGCCGGTCTCGATCCGGGCAAGTGGTTCGATGCTGCTTTTACAGGCGTGCAACAATGGTTAAACGTAGGCGACAAGCCGGATTGTTTCGGTGACGAAGTGACGATCGCAGGGGTGCGGTACCGCGCCGAAGGCGCGCTCGTTGTTCAGGGTAGAACAATCACAGATCGGTCGAGCGAACAAATCTACGCCTGCGTGGTCGACCGGAATGGAAGCCCCGGCGTCCGACTCACGTCCGCAGACAATGTGTCCTGGGCGGTGCGGTCCGATCCCGAACCGACGAAGTCAGAGATCGGCGAGTTGAACATAGAGTCCAACATTGCTGACGATGTAAGTCGATTCGCAAGCGGCGAGGACTTCCTCATCCCCGGCGGCAGTTTGGAGCTAACCTACCCAACCATGCCCGACCTTATTCAGGCAAAAGTCGACCCAGGTCCAATGCTGGTGTTATCGACAATCTTCGGTGTGACTCAGCTGTTATCGGTCTTGGGTATGAACGATTGGGCGACGACCTCCGCCATGATCGCCACCGCGGCCTCTTGCGTGTCGGGGGAAGCAAACGCGTTCAAAGACAACGAGCCCGTCCAGTACGTGAGCTCCCACCTCGGTTGCATCACCGGCGCGGTAAGCGAAGTGCTTGAGAAGAAGGTCGGCGCTATACTCGCAGCACCAGTCATTGTGGTACTGAACGCGCTCAACGGTGGTGTCCAGCTTGTCGTTGGCCAGACAACCGGTGCGGCGAGATCGATCGCATCCGGGTTGTTCGGCTCTGAGATTTTCGGTGCTGAGTCCATCGCGATCCTAGTATCCGCCGAAGAATCTCAATCTGAAGTGCGGCCCCTTGACGACCCCGTCAAAGTGCCTACGGACGAACCAATGGATGCAACGAATATCGCGAAAGCGTGGACCTCTAAAGGGGCGCGGCTTACCTTGATCCCGAACTACACAGGGACACTGAACTTCAATTCTGGTTGTTGCAATGAGCGTGAGTGGAGCATCGCTTGGGACCAATCGGGAGCAGACGTGACTCTGCGAGTAGGAGAGCTCAAGCGGAGTCAAGGGACTGTCTCGCCTCAGCTGGTACCCGGGGACACTGTGATGGCAAAAGTCGACAACGGGGTCATGTCAATCTACGTTCCCGACGAGTACGGGCAAACCTACGAAGTCAGAGTCTGTACAGCCGAAACCGTTACTCTGTGTCCATTCTAAGAAGCCGCGCAAATCCTGGACGGAGTTTTACATGAAGTTTCATAAGAGCCCTACGGTTTTCGTTGTAATTGCGTCGGTGCTTCTGACGGCATCGTGTAAAATTTCCCTCGACTCTGTGACCGACGGAGGTGACGGTACTGCATTCTCCTATCCTGGGACTTGTGTAGGAGAGGGTGCGCCCGCGACCTATGAAATACCCGACGTGCCGTTCGTCGGGGGAATGGCGATCGATGCCGAGCGGCCTTCCTGGGCCACAAGCTGGGACGTCCACGATCCCGACATCAGTTCTGAAGATCATGGTGAGTACGACTGGATCATTACTGCGACTACATATCTTCAAGCTGATCGAAAACTGACGGACCTCGAACTGTTCAATACCGTTCGAGGGTGTTCAGGATATCAAGATTGGAGAATATCAACGGACAGTAGCACTGAAGATGGCGAAGTTCAGGTCACGGGACTGATCGGGGGCCGTCTGCTGATGCATCGAATCTATTCCCGTGACGTTCTCGACGAAAACGGCGATTATGTCATTGACGACCAGGGCGTAAGGACTGAGCAGTCGGTGGACTATTATGTAAGTAGGTTGGACGACTTCACCGCCGTTGCAATGATGACGCAACGACCATCGGGACTGATCAGCCTCCAAAAAAGTGTTTCTTTCCCTTACGACAACCACGGTGTGCTCAGCCGCAGGGTCGGGCAGGCCGTAGTTGTCTATCGATGACGTCACCACTGATTGACGAAACCAACTATTGGTGTCGCGCGACATGAAGAGCTGGTTCGCGAGCGATGCCCGTCCCGTATACGGATCGGCAGCCTGTTTACTGTGTATAACGAGACGCCACCAGCGCCTGTCAAGTTAGCCGTATACGCATCGACTACGATGCGTATACGGTCGAGAAGTGCGCCGACGTATTCGCGGGGCCGCCGCAAGCAAACCGCAGCTATGTTACGTCGAAGCCCGGGAGCATGCTTAAGCATTCCAACATGCAGCAGGATTGGTACCCACTAGCGTACGAACCTCAACAAACTTTGGGTTAATGACAGCTACGTTCCGGGCTGGAATCGCCGCCACTGACCTCTCCTGAGTGGTGCTGCGGTGGTCAGCCGCGACCCGCATCGTGACTGCGTCCTGCGATTGATGGCCAACGCGCGCGGGCGCGTTACAGATAGTTTGGGCCGCTGGACGGGCAATTGCCACCGTCAGTGAGCGCGACTTTCATGTATCGGATCACGGTGCGTTAACAGAAGTTCCGGTCAGTCTTGGTCGCGTCGTGCGATGCGCTCGGCGAGGTCGGTGACCGGTGTGTGCCACTCCTGCGACAGCCGCACCAGCATCGCGAACGCGGCATCGGCACGTAGGTCGTAGCGTTCCATGACGATGCCTTTGGCTTGTCCGATGACATCTCGGGTGGCCAGCGCTGATTCGAGTTTCTCTTCGCGTTCGGCGGCGACGAGGGCTATCGCGGCGTGGGTGGCGAGCATGATTCCGACGTCGTCGTCGGTGTCGTCGAACCCGTGCGCGGTGTCGGAGTACAGATTCAGTGCGCCGAGGTGGTCGCGGTGTGTGTAGAGGCGGAAGGTCAGCATCGACTGAACCCCCTGGTCCGCGGCGGCGGGGGAGAAGGTCGGCCACCGGTCCTCGCTGGCCATGTCGACCACGCGCACGCTGTGGTGCTTCCACACCGTGTCCAGGCACGGTCCTTCCTGGCACCGTTCCTGCAGCTCGTCGATGATGCGGGGAAGGTCGTCGGTGGCGGCGCGGGAGTCGACCTTGTGGTTCTTCGTCACCAGGGTGATGCCGGCGTGGTCGGCGCCGGGGATCAGGTGCACGGCCTGCGCGGTGATCGCGGAGAGGGTTTCGTCGACGCTGTCGTGGTCTTCCTGGATCACTCGGGCCATCTCCGCCATCGCGTGCCCGAGCGAGCGGGAGGCGTCCCCGGTGTCGGTGTGCGTGTCCGGGTCGTCGAGCATGGGAGCCTCCCCTCGTTGCTACTACGCGGGCGGCCACGCGCCCGTTGGTGAAGGTCACCTTGTCACAGCTGTCAGGCGTAGGGTGGCCGGTGTTCGGTACAACCCCTGCCGATCGGATCTTGTCATCCGGTCTCTGTCGTGTCCCTTCTTCTCCGCGAAGGGTGCGATGTCAGGAGTGTGCTCCATGGTGCCGAACGACCACCGCCGAATGCGCGACGACGACCTGCCCAGTCAGCAGGCCCGCTGGGTGCGGTCCGTCCTCGACCGCCGACGTACTCGGGCGATGGCCACGGGCATCGTGATGGCTGTCGACGACGTCGACATCGATACAGCAGATGCGCGGATCACCGCCTGTGCTGTGCGCCGTCACCTCGCCGTCTCCGCCGTGGCGGCGAGCATCTGCCGCACTCACCGATACCCGTGACCACCCGTGCTCTTCCAAGGCGCACTCGGACGCACCGTCGGTGTAGCCGGTCCCATTCCGCGGGAACGCCGCTATGTCCGGGGCGTCGCGACATACTCCGTCGCCGCGGCGGTGCCCGCTCACCGAGTGTGGAGCTGACTGTCCGGCCGAGGGCCGGTTCTGGTCCGCGTGTGTGCTCGGCGTTCGTCCGCGGTTGCAGATGCTGTTCACGGTCCGACGTGGAGTCGAATGTGGACGCGGTCACCGTCGTCGATGTTCTCGGTGCGTCGGAGAGCGACTTCCAGCGGTATCAGGTATACCCCGCGTCTCGGTATCAGCGAGGTCGCCACCTCGCTGGCGCCGGTGCCGACCCGGGCGGGGATGACGCCCCAGCCGTAGGTCAGATCACCGAGGTGCGCGTGGAGGAAGTCGTCGACTTCCGGGGGTGTGGACACGAAGAAGAACGGCGCGGGGCCGCGCCACTGGAACACGTCGGCGTCGAACTCCCAGTCCACGATTCCCCACCCTAGAGCCGCGCACCGGTACCGCGGTCGCGGACGAAAGATGTTCGCGGTCCGACTACCGTCTCGTCGTCGGCAACGATCGGGTCGATCATCGCG
Source organism: Rhodococcus sp. NBC_00297 (assembly GCF_036173065.1). Classification (NCBI taxonomy): domain Bacteria; kingdom Bacillati; phylum Actinomycetota; class Actinomycetes; order Mycobacteriales; family Nocardiaceae; genus Rhodococcus; species Rhodococcus sp. NBC_00297. The sequence goes on along the minus strand of NZ_CP108042.1, from coordinate 72,995 downwards.
AGGCCACTGCTCCCGCCGGTGCCAACGGTCACGAAAGAATGCGAAGGTCCTCGACGAGGATTTCCGGTTCCTCCATCGCGGCGAAATGTCCCCCGTGGTCGACATCAGTCCGACGCTGCACGTCTTGCTCTGATTTCAGCGACACGTAATCGAGCACCCGGTCGACCCCCACCACGTCTTCCGGCAACGCGGCGATCGGCCACGTCCATGCCGTGAACCTGTCCACCATCCACGCGAGTTGGCCGACGGGGAGTCGGTCAACCCGCAAGCGGCGCTCTGCGAGCGCGCCGACTGCACCGCGATGCCGTACTCGGTGCGCATGAACTCCCCGACCCGGGTCAGCCGATCCCGTTTCAGGTCAGGCAGCTCCTTCAGCGTGGCGTCGTCGACGGACTGGCCCGGGGCAATCGCCGCGGTGGACGGCACCGAATAGTCACGGTCGCAGGCGCGTTCTTCACCGCCGAGCCTTCGTGCAGCGCAGCCTCGCCGAGACGCCGGTCGACGGTGTGAACGAGTGAGAACTTCGGACCGGAAGGAGCGCGCGTGGTCAGGCACGTACCCGGTGCCGGTACTGCTCTCGTCGCAGGCAGGTACGACGTGCGGTCGCTGGCCCTGATGTATGCGGCGTCGGGCGCAGTGCCGGCGCTCGTGGTCGCGCTGCTCGTGCCGTCCCTGGTACGACCGAACTGGCTGTGGGTACTGGCGGTGGTCACCGTGTCCGGCGTGGCCGCGGTGGCCGTGACGGTGCGAGTGGGTGTGCTCGACGACCGTCAATTCGTGGTGTTGGGGTCCACGTGCATGGTGGGGATGGCTCTGTCGGCGTCGGTGATCGCCGACCCGGCCACGACGACGGCGATCGGCGCGATGCTCGGTGTGGTCCCAGCGATCGCCGCATCGGGGTCCACGCGGGCGATCACGGTGCTGACGACGACGGCGGCGAGCGCGTTGGCGGTGGCGGTGTGCATCGACGAGACCGACGGTGCCGCACAGCTCGTCGCGGTGGGCGCGGCGATCACCGTGGTGCTGGTGCCCACAGTGCTGATGGCGTCGCTGCGGTCCTCCGTCGCGGCGGCGACACTGCGCCTCGAGGAGCAGGCCGACACGGACCCGCTCACGTCGCTGCTGAACCGGCGGGGACTGACCGCGGGTGCGGTCGCACTGCTGGACGCGGCCTGCACGTCCGGGGTCCCGGTGACGGGCTGTCTGGTCGACATCGACCACTTCAAGTCCGTCAACGACCAGTTCGGTCACGCCATGGGCGACGACGTGCTCGTCGGCGTCGCGCAGACCCTCCGCGCCGCTGCCGCACCGGACGCGCTCGTGGCGCGCCTCGGTGGGGAGGAATTCCTGGTTCTCGGGCTCGCCCCGGGCATGGCGGGTGTGGAGACGACGATCCTGCGCACGCTGCGGAACTCCGGCGGTGTGACCGTCAGTGTGGGGGTGGTGCGCTGCACCGTCGCTCCCGGCGTGCAGAACACGCGGGACACCGGTGCGGCGCTGGACGTGGTGACCGCCGCCGCCGACCGAGCCCTGTACGCGGCGAAGTCGTACGGCCGGAACCAGGCCGCGTACGCCACCACGGCACCGGTCTCCTGGTCCATGACCGACCGTCCCTGACCTGTCACGGCACTGCCCCGCGTCGATCGAAGGCTGAGGCGTCCGAAAGGCTGAGGCGTCGACGCTGTCGGACCCCGGCGGCACGATGAGGACCATGCGCATTCGCACCCTCGCCGGACCGCCCCTGCCGCACGAGCTCGTCGTCGACACCGTGCGTGCGATCGTGCTGTCGGACAACACCGCCGGCCACTGTGCTCGCGCGTCCACCGCGTCGCCGCGTCTGCAGAACAGCGGTGCAGCCGACACGGAACCGACGAGATCCACCCGAATCGCCGACGTGGTGCAGGCGAGGTCCGCTGTCTCGGCGAGTGGGCGGCGTACGGTGACGGTCATGGCGACACCCGTTGACCAGCACCGCGACTCGGCGCCCGGTGTGCCCCGTGCAGCGGTCGACGATGCGGTGCGGGTGCTGCACGACCGGCTCGATGTGCTGCTCGACCGGTTGACCGATTCGGTGATGGGCGCGCCCACACCGGGTTCGGCGTCCTGGCGGACCCGATTCGGTGCCCCGGGCGCACTCACCAGCGCCGTCCGGGCGGACGACCGCACTGCTGTCCGCGCGATGATCGCCGCCCGCGCCGGCGTCGTCGACCCCGCTGCGCCCCCTCCGGGGCGCCACCGCGGCACCTCGGGGGCGGTGTCACCGCGCCGGCGGCGGCCGCGACCGGATCCGGCGCAACTGTCGATGTTTTGACTCATCCCGCCTGCTACCGCGGTGCTGCGATCGCCACTACAACGAACAGGTGTCGACGCGTCCTGTTCGGGTGTGCGCTGGCAGCGGGGTCGGGGTGCGGCGATAACGCTCTGACCTGGCGACATTGGAGCCGGCCGCGTCCGACAACACGGAACCATGGACCCGCGTCCGCCTGAACGCCGAGCGCCTCGACTGGGTAGCCCCGTACTTCGCCGGACTCGGCCGCGACCTGTTCATCGAAGAACCAGCCGAGCTTCGAGAACAGGTCCGGGTTGTGGCCGGGCGTTTGCTCGCTGCGTGCGGTGACGACCCGAGCAAGGCCGTGGCGTCATCCGGTCCAGGATCGACACCCGCCGAAGCCTCTTGTCCCAGCTCAGCACCACTGCAGACATCGACAACACCTGTCTGATCCAACTTGGTCCATCAGCCTGAAACCCCCGGCTGCTCTGATACCACTTAGCCGTAGCTCTTCATCAGCCGGCAACACTGCTCAGCAGCAACATCAAGTGCTTCCCCTGAGTGCTCGCTGTGCCCCTTACGCTTTCACGTCGAGTTACACCCAGCCGGACGGTGAAAGCTCGGAGAGTGGTCGCGCGCCGGCCTTGACCGCCCGGGCGTGGGCCACCCTGCGGGCGTCCGCCCCAACGGACCTCGCGGCGTGGGCGCCGGACACGAGTCGACCCGGCGCAGCTGCCCATCTTCTGACTTCTCCGGTGCCACATCGGGTGTCGGGGTGTGGGACTACCGTTCACAGGCATGGGTGGCCATCAGTCGGTACCGCGCGGGTACCGCTACGAATGGGCACTGTTCACCGACTGGTGCGCCGCAGCCGAACAGCCCGCCCTCCCGGCATCACCGATGACGCTTTCCGAGTTCCTCGACGAGAACCCCGCCGGCGTAGACGCGCTGCGTCGGCGGGTCGCGGTGATCAACCGCGCCCACCGCGACGCCGGGCACTCGCCGCCGGGCACCGTGACGGCGATTCGTCTGCAGCTGCATCGATCCCGCGTCGACCGGGTCGCCGAGCGCCGAGTCGTCGCGGCACCGATCATCGCCGCCCTCCCCACCTGCGGGTGGGCGCACGGCCTGTTCGGTCGCCGAGACGCGGTGATCCTCGCCCTGTACGCCGGCGGACTGCGACCCACCGACATCTCCGCGCTCGACAGTCGAGACGTCACCGTGACCGACGGCGGGCTGAATATCGTTGGGCGCCACCACCTGCACCTGACGGACCCCGGCCACGGTGCCGCTCCGATCCCGTTCCGGTCGGTGTGGCGGAACTGGGAACAGGTTCTGCAGGTGGTTGAGCGGCACCCGTCGACGCGAGTACTGCAGCAGTGCATCGCCACCGGTGCGTTCCCCGACCGCGACGAGGCAGATGATGAAGCGCTTCTCGGCCCGGTGGTGGTGCCGATCGACCGGTGGGGCGCAGTGCCTCTACCTCCGGCCGCGATGACCCCGGCGGCGGTGGCGCAGGTGCTGTCCGCGCACCTGGCTGGCACCGCCCCGCAACACCGAACAAGCCCTTCTCGTCCTGGCCGCGGCCGATCACCCGTCCACCAGGCAGGTGGCGCGGATACCGTGTTCGTGCCTGCGGTGCGGGTCGAGAATGCTTTCGACGCCCACCTCGCCGATACCCACGCGGCCGGTGTCGCGGCACGCCGCGCGGCGCACACCGCGCTCGCAGACGTGTCCGGGGTGTTTGATGACGTCGAGGACCGCGCGGAGGAGCTCCTGCGGCGCACGCTCGCGCTGCTCGAGGGCATGTGAACGACAAAAGGCTGCGCGGGTCGCGGTGGTCGGGACCGACAGAGTCGGCGAGCGTTGCCGTTGTCGGTCTGCCGCTTCCGTGTTCGGGTCTCAGCGGTTTGTGTTCGGGTCTTAGTGGGCGGCGTTGAACGCCTCGATGATGTGCTCGGGGATGCGTCCGCGGGCGCTGACAGCGTAGCCGTTGGCGTTGGCCCACTCCCGGATGGCGCGGGTCTGTTCCCGATCCCGCGTGGTCGGAGCCGCGAACACTGCCTTGCCGGCAGCTTTCCGGGGGCCTTTCTTGCGCCCGCCGACCCGTTCGGCGTGACTGATGTAGTAGTCGAGTTTGCGGTGGAACTCGCTGGCATTCTTGGCTTTGAGATCGATGGCGTAGTCGACGCCGTTGACGGAGAACTCGATCGACTCCCCGGCTTCGTCGTCGATAGCGGTACCGTCGATGTCGTCGGTCAACTGAGTGATCACGTGCTTCGCCACGGTGCGATCCTTGCTGTCGGTACTGTTCTAGGGCCGCATCCGATCCTGGCACACAGCTCTGATCGCCCCCTCCGGAAGGAAGACTCGAGTGCCGGCCCAAACGTGGGTAACCCTGATCGTCGGCGTGTTCGCCGTCGTCGGGGTGGCCTTCACCGTCCTGCAACGTACCCGCGCCGACAACCGCGCCCAGTCCTGGCAACGCATCACCTGGTGCCTCGAACGCACAGTCAGCGACAACGACGACGAAGCCGCGCTGGGGTGGAAGGTGTTCGGTACCGTCGCGACCACCCCGTTCATCGCCGCCACCGACCGTCGCACCCTGCAGGCGATCGCCCAGCACGCCGCCAGTGACGACCTGGCGGAACCGGACGACACAGGAGACAATGGACACGACACCGAGACGGAGGATCCGCGATGACCACCACCGAACGCCGCCCTGTGCGCCGTGGCCGCTCGATGAAGGTTCGGGCCGCCGCCGCGGAAGCCTCGATCAAACTGCTCGAGTACGACAAGGACCCGGTGCCGCAGTGGCTCCGCGACGTTGCCGCAGGCAAGCCCACCACGGTGCCGCCCGAGCAGTCCTGACCAAAACAGACAACCGACAGGCAGGCCCACAACCCCACCCTTGGGGGCGGGGTGCGGGCCTGCGTCAAGTTCAGGGTGAGTCCAATACTTGCGGTGTCTCCCCCGCCGCGGTCCGTCGACGGGCCCGGACCACCACCCCTACTGCGGATCAGCCGCCGAAGATGTCCGCCATACACTCGGTACGGGCACGCGACAGCTGACTCCACGAACCGGACGAACGAGTTGGCCGTGGCAGTGATCTAGATCCCGGACGACCCGTCAGCCTGCTCCAGGCACCCCCGCGGCCGCGGGGGTGCCACACGACCCCATAGACATTCACGGCTTCGGGCTGTCGGCATGACTATTCTTCAGAACTGTCCATACGTTGTTCCATTTTCATGCGGACAACGAAGTTTTGTGGCCGTGTTATCGCGGCTCGTGATGTCTGCTCATGCGGTGATGGTTGGCTTTGCTATAGGTTGGCCTGGCCGTCCGAACAGGTGCACCCGTTCATTGTCGGGATTTCACCGGCGCCCATTGTCCGAGATGATGAGTGCGCTGGCCGCTCAGTGCCAACAGGTAGAGGTGCGCCCGGCGTACCAGCGAGCACCCCACAACGAAAGGATATTAAATGTCCAAGTTCTTGACTCTCGCGGACGCGCAGAATGTCATCAGTGTTGCCCAGAAGCGCGCTGAAGAAATCGGGCAACCGATGAATATCGCCGTGGTAGACGCCGGAGGGAATCTGGTCGCACACGTGCGTCAGGACGGCGCATGGATCGGTAGCGTCGATATTTCGATAAAGAAGGCTTGGACGTCGCGAGCTTTCGACATAGAAACCAAAGACCTCGGGGCCAACGCGCAGCCCACGCAGCAGTTCTTCGGTATTCACACAACCAATGACGGTAGGGTAGCGATCTTTGCCGGCGGTGTTCCGCTCAAGAAGGACGGACTGATCGTCGGCGGTCTGGGTGTGAGTGGAGGGTCGGGAGAGCAGGACCAGACCGTCGCAGATGCCGGCAGAGCTGCGCTCTGAGGCGTCGTCGACGGATCGTGTTGTTCAGGTGAGATCGACGCTTTATGAGCGCCCTCGTAGCTGGGTTGGTGCTGCGCCGGAGAACACGAGCATCCAGGCTCTACTGCCGTCACGTCGTTGTTGACAAGTGCGGTCCCTGCGCGTCGGTTTCTGTCGGCGCGCAGGGAACCTCGGACGCCTGAATCCGTGCACCTCGCCTCGGTGGCAGTGTCGGACTTCTCAGCAGACGCATCTTATGTTCGTTTGGCACAGCCACATGCTGCCGGTATCACTGCCCGGCGGCTGGTGTGATCCCCGCTCGAAAGCGTCGCGCACTGAACCTCGATGTCGAGGCCCGCGTAGATGGTTGCTTCACCAAATCGTTGCATTCCTTGACATCGAGCGACAGGCGCGGTTCAAACCAACGTGGCAGTCAGTGGTGCTCACGGTGACGTGGTCAGTCCTGACGGCGCAGGATTTCCATCAGTGTTTTCGCCGCAGTCCCGGGATCGATTGCGCCGTAAATTGCACTGCCAGCCACTGCGACGTCAGCACCCGCGTCACGTACCGCGGCGATTGTGTCGACTTTGACGCCGCCGGCGACTGAGAACGGCACACCCGCGACCATGCCATCGTCCAAAAGAGACTGAATCGAGTATCCGGGTTGCGCCTGCTCGTCGAGACCGGCATGAATCTCAACGAATGCGACCCCCAGCTTGACGACCTCGCGCGCGCGTTCCACGCGATTCCCGACGCCGATCAGATCTGCGACGACCCTCTTGCCGTGTTTCCGACCTGCCTCGACCGCACCGGCGATCGTGGCGTCCCCGGCGGAACCCAGCACCGTGACCAGATCAGCGCCCGCGCCGAACGCGAGGTCGGCCTCCAGGTAACCGGCGTCTGCAGTCTTGAGGTCCGCGAAAACTTCCTTGTCAGGGTGCGCGGCTTTGATCGCACTGACAACCGTGATTCCCGCGCTCTTGATGAGCGGGGTTCCGAGCTCGATGATGTCGACGTAAGGCGCGACTTTGTTCGTCAGCGCAAGGGCATCAGCAGTGGTTAGTAAATCTACTGCAACCTGCAGTTTGGTCATGTGTTCGATTCCTTCGAATGAGTGAAGTGGTGTGTTATCCGATATTTGCATGACGTTCCCATAGACGTTCTGCAGTTTCATCCCGGTAACTCCACAGCGCCTGAAACAATGAGTCGAAAGCTAGAAGTGTCGCTTGCTCGAAAAGACTGCCCGCATATTGACGGGTGACGTCGGCGCTGTGGTCCTGCTTATCGGCTGCAGGAATGATGAGGACGTTGTCGGAGTGCTGGGTGAGCGGCGTCCCGATTGTTGTCGTAACGGCAAGCACCGAAGCGGAAACCTTCTTTGCGGTTTTCGCGGCGGAGACGACAGAATCGGTCGTACCCGAACCCGATACAGCGATCAACAGATCGCCGGCTCTGATCGCAGGAGCGGTGACCTCGCCGGCGACATGGACACGCAAGCCGAGATGCATCAACCTCATTGCGACCATCTGGGCAGCGAGTCCGCTGCGTCCGCTACCGATCACGAAAACGGATCTTGCTGACGTGATGAGGTATCCCGCGTTGTCCCACGTATCCGTGTCCACTGAATTCAGCAGCTGTTGGTTCTCGCTGAGAACGATGCGACGGCCATCACTGAATCGTGTGTCTGTCCGTCCTGCGGGTGTTGTCATATTTTCCTATCATGAATCTGGTCCGACATCCCGACGGTGCCACGGCCATGTCAGAACCACACCTGATCGAACGGCCGGGTCGATGTGATCGATTGGTCAATGGCAGGACGTGAGCACGGTCGCTGCTGGGGGTCGATGTTCTGTGTCTGATCGGTTGCACGAACAACTGACGCTGAGGTGTTCCGAACCCCGTCATTCCGACTGTTCTGCACTTCCAGGGCTTGACGGCACGAGGTAAAGCGCAGAGAGTCATGTTCACTGAGCGAAAACCGGGCAACCGGACCTCGCTCACGATCATTCGCAGCCGACATGTCGCTTCATTCGAATAGAGGGGTGTGAATGTCTGGTGGATCGCCACGGGGTGCGTCGGTGGTATCGCGCACGCTGGCTGTACTCGGTGCCTTCGATGAGGATCACCGACAGTTGACACTGAGTCAGATCGCGACGCGTGCGCAGCTGCCTACGCCCACCGTTCTGCGTTTGGTCCGCCAGCTGGTGGACGGCGGCGCGTTGCAACGTGGTGACACCAGAACGTATGTGATCGGACGCAAACTGTGGATGCTCGGCTTGCTCGCGCCGGTACAAACAGACCTTCGTGACTTGACGGCACCGCACCTTCAAGACCTACAAGCGGCCACGAGAGCCACAGTGCATCTGGCGGTACGTGACGGTACTGAGGCAATGTACATAGAGCGACTCGCGGGGAGTAGAGCGGTTCCTGCGGTGAGTAAGGTCGGCGGACGGCTGCCGCTACATTGCACCGGCGTGGGCAAGGTCTTGTTGGCTTGGGCCCCGGACTTGGTCCAACAGGACGTCCTCACTTCGTTGACGAGGCATACGAGGCATACGATAACGACCCCAGCGCTACTCGTCGCCCAGATGATCCGTATCCGTCGCGACGGCTTCGCCACCACATCCGAGGAGATGACCTTGGGTGCGTGCTCGCTGGCGGTACCGATCTATGGTCCCGATGCATCCGTGGTCGCAGCTCTTGGGGTGGTCGTGCCGTCTCTGGTTCGTGAGCGTGCACGGCTCTCTGCCGCCGCGGATGTCGCGGCGCGAGGAATCGCGCGGGCGCTAGCAGCCGCAGGAAACCCGAGCGTAACGGTCGACTGACTCCGAGCCGTGCCGTGATCGAAGAGTAGGGCTGTAGCGAAACGCCGCCGGCAAAGATCTTCGGACCCCCGGGAGTTGGAGTCTCCGTGCCACTGTGATGCGTCCAGTGGCGATCAAGACGCGGTTCACGCCAAAACTTACCCGGTCCAGTCGGATAGTGCATAATATCTAGTAATGTTGTCTACGCCGCGTCGGACACGGAAGAGGAGGTTCTCATGGTCTCGGCAATGCGTGACTCGGCTGCTCGCTGGACGAACTGGCAGGGCAATCAGACCTTCGTCCCATCCTCTTTCTTCATTCCCCATAGCGAACTCGATGTAGCTCAGATCGTCGCAGGGGCTCGAGCCTCCGGATCTGCGGTACGAGTATCAGGCTCCGGACATTCGAATACACCGATCGTGCAGACGGATGGTGTCCTGCTCGATTTATCTCAGCTATCTGGAATAATCAGAACCGATGTCGCCACGGGCACGGCAGTGATAAAAGGTGGGACGCGAATCTCGCACATCGGTGAATCGATGTGGGAAGCGGGTCTGTCTCTCGACAACCAAGGCGACACGGACAGTCAGACGATTGGCGGTGCTACTGCTACCGGAACCAAGGGGTCGGGAACATCCTTGACGAACATGTCCGCAACGGTGTGCGGCCTTCGACTCGTCACAGGCACCGGTGAGCTGGCCGTTATCGATGAGTCGGATCGTGATCTACTGTCCGCCGCGCAGGTTTCCCTGGGGCTGATGGGTGTCGTCACCGAGATGACGATCAAGGTCGCCCCTGCCTACAATCTGCAGGAATCTCTCACTGTGTCGACGCTTCCAGAGGTGCTCGAACTCTGGGACGACGAACCGGATCGGCATCGGCATTTCTCATTGTTGTGGGCACCGTCCGGCGGTTCCTCGAATTTGTACGGCCTCCCGACTCTGCAAGCTGACGAATCCCTCGTCAAGATCCTCCGGCCAAGCCCAGTCGTAACAGGTGCTCCTCAGACACTTCCGCTCACTGGTATGGCGGGCAATCGAGACGGCCGCGCCTACCTTGTCTACCCGGATATACCCGACGATGGGGTCTCGGACCTGCTGGAGTTGGAGTACATGGTGGATCGCCGTGACTCGCGCGCGGCGTTTCTGGCGCTGCGAAGCTTGATGCAAGAATCCTTCCCGGACGAAATGTCGCCGGTACAGGTTCGATGGCAGAAAGCGGACGAAGCATTCTTGTCCGCTCAGTATCGCCGAGACACCGTCTCTCTGTCGGTCAGTTCGAAGCCAGACAGGCGAACTTTTCTCCCAGCTGTCGACGAATGTTTGCGGCAGTGGGATGTTCGGCCGCACTGGGGAAAACAACATTTCTCGACCCCCGACCAGATTCGCCAATCGTTTCCCATGCTCGACTCATTCTTGACCATCCGAAAGTCCTTCGACCCAGAAGGTGTATTTCTCAATGACTACTTCAAATACTTGTTCGGCATCGAAACGTGAAGGTTCGCGACCGCGTGATTTCGGACGATCGTCCGACCCGTCCTACCGGGCTCCTTGTCGTGCCGTGACTCAGAGGTCGTGACCTCACGCTTCTCCTGGCCTGCTCGTGGCGTTGACTGATTCGGCATTGCCGGCGCATGCGTGGTGGTGCACCTTGCGGGCCAGCGCAAGATGATGCAGAATATAATTTCCGAGGTAGCCGCAGGTCGAGGCGGCGACGATGCTTGCGTCGTACTTTCGATGCTCCAGGCGGCGCCTCCGGTTCTCGACCTCGCGGGCGTGCAGTGGTGCGCGTCCTCCACTCAGCAGGAAGGTGCAGTTGTGACCAGTGCAGCCGTGGTTCGCAGTCTCAGCGAGTTGGCCCAGGTCGACCGCGATCTACTGATCCACCCGAATCTCCACAGCTCAGTCAAGGATCGCTACGTGATGGTCCGAGGAGAGGGCTGCCGCGTGTGGGACGCAGACGGGACCGAGTATCTCGATGCGACGAGCGGTGGACTCTGTGTCTCGCAAGTCGGCCACGGGCGTGGAGAGATCGCAGACGTCGCCGCCGACCAGATGCGCGAGCTGGAATTCTTCACCAGTTTTTTTGATTTTTCGAATGACAAAGTGCTCAGTCTTGCCGAAAAGCTTACTGAAATTGCTCCAGGAAACATGAAGAAAGTTTTCTTCACGAGCGGTGGCTCGGAAGCGAACGAAACCTCCATCAAACTCGCTCGTCTGTACCACGCACGTAACGGCGCGCCGGAGCGAACTTGGATTCTTTCGCGGAGCTGGGCTTATCACGGCGCCGGTTACGGTAGTGGCACGTTGTCCGGAATACTTCCCGCTCACAATGGAATCGGTCCCTTGCTGCCCAACGTCGAGAGACTGACCCAAGCAGACCGGTACCACACCGAACTCTACGGTGATCAAGATCCGACAGACTACTTGATCGACGAGCTCGAGTCGACTATCGCGCGCATCGGCGCAGAAAACATCGCAGCAATGATCGGAGAACCGATCACCATGGCGGGTGGCGTGATGTTCGCGCCCACCGACTATTGGCCGAGAGTCTGTGCTGTGCTCAAGCGGCACGGCATCTTGCTGATTGCCGACGAGGTCGTCACAGCGTTCGGTCGAACGGGCACATGGTTCACGTCGGATGATCTGGGCATGGAACCGGATATCCTGGTTCTCGCCAAGGGGATAACGAGTGGCTACTCGCCTCTCGGTGCGGTGTTGATGACCGAGGCGGTCGGAAGCGCTGCTGCAAGCGCCGAGGGATTCATCCACGGCTTCACGTACTTCGGTAATCCGGTGTCGTGCGCAGTTGCACTCAAGAACATCGAAATCATCGAGAGAGAGGATCTGCCGGCCAAGGCAAAGAGGGCCGGCGAACTCCTTCTCGAGAAGCTGGCTCCTCTGCGTGAACTACCGGTTGTGGGCGATATTCGCGGCCGTGGACTGATGATCGCGATCGAACTGGTGAAGAGCAAAATAACTCGTGAACCCTTGATGCTGCCGTACGGCGAGGGGGTGGACGACTTGATGCGTCGTGATCACGGCGTGCTGGTGAGGGTCGGTGGCCCGATTCTGAGTGTCACGCCGCCACTCGTTATCAACGACGAGCAGATCGATCGCATCGTCGCTGCGTTGACCGATACGTTGACTCGGCTGCAGGCCGACGGGTCTTTCTCAGAGCGAGAAGCCTGAACCGGATCGCCACTCCTCGGTAACTGACATCAACGGAGATCCTCACTCGGTGGCCCTTGTGGTACACCGAGTGAGGATTTTCGTGGTTCAGCTCAACCTGGCGATCGACCAGACGGCCGGATCAGTATCCGCTTCGGTGGAACGCTGCTTTGTATTCGCGTCGGCGTCGATGTAGGACCGGTTCTGTGTAGCCGTTGGGCTGGCTGGTGCCAGAGAAGATGAGCTCGCAGGCGGCCTGGAAGGCGATGTTGTCTTCCAAACTTTCAGCCATGGCACGGTATGCGGGATCGGTCGAGTTCTGCCGGTCGACCACCGAAGCCATCCGCTCCAGCGACTGACGGACCTGCGCAGCTGTGACAATGCCATGGTGCAACCAGTTCGCGATGGATTGGCTGGATATGCGGAGTGTCGCGCGATCTTCCATCAACCCCACATCGTGAATATCGGGCACTTTGGAGCACCCGATTCCGAAATAGACCCAGCGCACGACGTAACCGAGAATCGATTGGCTGTTGTTGTCCAGCTCGAGTGCGATCTGTTCATCGGGCCATGCGGTCGACGGTGTAAGCGGTATCTCCAGGATCTGTTCGAAAGTGGAATGCCGTGATTGCACGATTTCAGTTTGACGAGCGAATACGTCGACTTTGTGATAATGCAGAGAGTGTAGAGTTGCTGCGGTCGGCGACGGGACCCAGGCCGTGGTTGCACCTGCCATCGGGTGTGCGATCTTCTGATCCAGCATGTCCTTCATCAGATCGGGCATAGCCCACATCCCTTTGCCGATCTGCGCTTTTCCACTCAAGCCGGCTGCAAGGCCGACATCTACGTTCGAGTTCTCGTATGCTTGCATCCACTCCTGGGCCTTCATGGACCCCTTCGGGACCATCGGACCTGCCTCCATGGACGTGTGAATCTCGTCTCCGGTCCTATCGAGAAATCCGGTATTGATGAAGACAAGACGTTCCCGAGCGACATGAATCACCTGTTTCAGGTTGACTGATGTTCGGCGCTCTTCGTCCATGATGCCGAGTTTGATCGTGTTGGGCTTCAATCCCAGGATGTTCTCGACCCGCTGCAGCGTCTCGACTGCGAAAGCGGCTTCGTCCGGCCCGTGCAGCTTGGGTTTGACGATGTAGATGGAATCGGTGCGACTATTTTTCAACATGCTGTTCGAGGGGAGGAGCGAGTGCATTCCGGCAAGAGAGGTGATGACGGCGTCCAAGATCCCTTCCGGAACTTCGTCTCCGTCGCTGTCCACGATAGCGTCCGAGGTCATGAGGTGTCCGACGTTACGAACCAACAGTAGAGAGCGGCCGTGCAGGGTCAGCTCGTGACCGTGTACTGAGGAGTAGATCCGATCTGGGTGGAGTGCACGTACATACGTTCGCCCGTTCTTGTCGATTTCCGCGGTGAGATCGCCGCGCATGAGCCCGAGCCAATTGCGGTAGCCCGCAACTTTGTCATCGGCATCCACTGCGACGACCGAATCCTCGAAGTCCATGATGGTGGTCAGTGCTGATTCGAGAACCAGATCGCTAACGCCCGCCGCGTCCTTGCTGCCGATGACGGTGGTTGAATCGATACGTACCTCGACATGCAATCCGTTGTGCAGCAGAAGAATTACTGATGGTGAGCTTTCGGCGCCCTGATACCCGACGAGCTGCGATGGGTCTTGCAACGAGACGGATGAGCCGTCCCCTAGGCGCACATTCAGAAGCCCTTGGCTCACGGTGTAACCGGTGCTGTGAGCGTGTGACCCCGCGGACAGCGGCGCTATCTCGTCCAAGAAGCTTCTTGCGTATGCCACGACTCCGGCACCGCGATTCTCGTCGTAACCTGAAACGCCGGAATCCGGCTGGTCAGAGATGGCGTCGGTACCGTACAGAGCGTCGTAGAGAGACCCCCAACGGGCATTGGCGGCATTGATAGCGAAGCGCTCATTGAGTACGGGCACGACCAACTGTGGTCCGGCGACGGAGGCAATCTCGGTGTCCACGCCCGACGTCGAAATCTGGAAATCGGATGGCGGGTCCGACAAGTAACCGATCTCGGCCAGGTATCTCGTGTAGGCCAGTTTGTCGTAGCCCGGACCCGGGTTCTCTCGGTGCCAGGAGTCCAGCTTGTCCTGTAGTTCATCGCGAGTAGCCAGAAGTTCCGCGTTGGTGGTCTTCAGATCCTTGATGAGGGACTCGACACCTGTCCAGAACTCGGACGCATCCAATCCTGTCCCGGATAGTGCTTCCTGTTCGACGAAGTCGTGGAGTACCGTCGCTACTTCGAGGCCTCCGACTGTAATGCGGTTTGTCATACATGATCCTTCGGGTCAGGGCCGATCGACGACATCGTCCTCAGCGGTGTGCGTGAGCATGAGTCGTCCGGGCCCGAACCACGGCATCTCGCCGTCCCCTCATGACCGGCGCGGCGTGCGCTGCACGAGATATTGTGCAGTATCGGAACCTGGCCGGGGGGCGCTTCTCGAGACCGCCATCAAACGATCTGGTTGCCGCACGACTCGATACGGACGGTTCCACCTGCGGTTTGTGAGCGTCAACTATCCGACGGGTGAGTTTCGCCCGCTACTTCGATTAGCGAATGCCCGATCTGGTATGATTGCATCGTGCCTTATCGAACCGCAAACCACTTCCCGCCGCGTGGGCTGCGCGGATTGAAAGAACGGTATGAGCATGGCGCGAGATGACAGGATCCAACCTCAGACCAGGACCCAGATAGTCATCCAGCGTCTGCGCGATGACATCTTGTCAGGCGTCATGCCGGCGGGAAGCCGGATTCGTCAGGTGGAGCTCGCCAAGCGATTGGGAGTGAGTACAACCCCAGTTCGGGAGGCGCTCACGGTCCTCGAACGTGAAGGCCTGGTCGTCCTCGATGCCTACCGCGGCGCGATGGTGTTGTCCATCAGATTGCAGGATCTTCGGGAGAACTTCAAGATTCGCACCCGCCTAGAGTGCTTAGCTGTCGAAGAGGCCGCACGGCAAGCGGGGGACCGTGACATTGCAGATCTAGAGCTCTTACTCGATACAATGGATGACGTCGATGATCCATTGAAATATTTCCAACTCAATCGGGACTTCCATGCCCGGATGTACGAGAGTGCGAAAATGCCGCGGCTGTGCGAGGTCATCGCTCAGTTCAGAGACGCCGCCGATGTG
This sequence comes from Rhodococcus sp. NBC_00297, assembly GCF_036173065.1. Lineage (NCBI taxonomy): Bacteria > Bacillati > Actinomycetota > Actinomycetes > Mycobacteriales > Nocardiaceae > Rhodococcus > Rhodococcus sp. NBC_00297. Next base: position 57,699 of record NZ_CP108042.1, on the reverse strand, counting down.
TATCTGCGCTTGGCTGCAGCCACGGACGACGATGTCGCGCCCGACATGAACATCACACGTGCCGAACATCGGGCTCTGGTAGACGCGATACAAGCACGCGAGCCACGCCGGGCTTCGCTGATTATGCAGTCTCACATCCAGTCGCTCGGCGATCGGCTCATCGATTCGTTCGGCCAGTGGCAGAAGGCGTCGTCGGACGTTGCGATGCAGAGCGGCACAGGGCCTGTCTTCACTGACGGTGACACGCAGGTCGTCAACTCACGACGAGCGCTCGATCGCGAACCTGTGTAGGACGTCAAGTCAGACACGACTTGATTCTGCTGTCGATGGGGTCGGTCGATCCGGTAGCTCCTGAGCTGGTCGCGAAGATTTTCTCCGCTCTGTATGTACGCCAACAAGCAAGTCGCGTACAGTGGAAGAATGCACAATGCAATCCATATTGCGTGGTAGAGGAGAGACCCTTGTCTGTTGTCGTACGCCATCCCAACTACTTCACGAGCCTCCCGGGCGAGTACTACACCTCTCCGCAGATCTTCGAACAGGAGAAGGAGAAGGTCTTCAAGAGGAAGTGGCTTTACGTAGCGCACGTCAGCCAGGTCCGTGAACCGGGTGATTATGTGACTGTGCGCGCTGCGCTCGAAAGCCTCATCGTGACACGCGACCGCAACGGCGCGGTACGCGCTTATTTCAATGTGTGTCGGCACCGCGGGTCTCAGATCTGCGACGAACTGTCGACGGGAAAAGCCAAAGCATTCGTGTGCCCGTACCATCGCTGGTCATACGGCCTCGACGGGTCACTGTTGGCAGCGCCGGCGATGCGGAATGGTGAAGACTTCGATTATCCGGAATTCGGGCTACAAGAAGCTCACTGCGAGGTGTTCTACGGTTCGATCTACGTGTGGCTCGGCAAAGAGCCTGAGATGTCCCTGCGTGATCAATTGAGCGGCGGGGGCATGTTCCCCATCAACGACGAAAAGTTGTCGAGTATCGAGCCCGAACGGGTCAAGATGATTCACGAGAACCGCCATATCGCCAAGGCGAACTGGAAAATCGTGATGGAGAACAATATCGAGTGTTACCACTGTGCGAGTGGCCACCCGGATATCGCGGTCGTCGCCGATCTCGAGAATTTCTATTACGAACGTGGTGACGACGGCGAGCTCGTTGCCTGCGGGGTTGATAGTTCATTCGGTCTCAAGGAAGACGTGAAGACGTACTCGATGGACGGCGAGCGCGTTTGTAAGAAGCGCCTCGGAAACCTGGCAGATGGTGACAGCTTCGTGTGGGCCGACATGGTGATGTGGTCCTCGCACCCCCACTTCTGTGATTACAGCCAGAAAATGATCGTGCATCCGATCTCGGTGGACACGTCGGAAATCGTTCTGCAGTGGTTCGTTCACGAGGACGCTGTGGAAGGCGTGGATTACGAGGTGAAGGACGTCATAGCACTGTTCAGTGCCGTTGCCGAACAGGACTACGTGTTCGTCGAGCGCCAGCAACGAGGTGTGTCATCGGACCGCTATATTCCAGGCCCCAATCATTCACTGCGGGAGACCGACATGGAAGCAGCGCTACTTGATTACATCAAGTTGATGGAAGCCTGATTCGTCCCTCGTAGAGCCCGACGAAGCCATGCAGTGATCTCCACTGCGTGGCTTCGTCTCTTCGAAGAGGCTCAGTCGCACATCGGTCCGACTCGAATGCAAGACATCTCTTTAAGGAAGCATTGTGAACCTATCCCTCAAGACCGCATCCGAGATCATCGCCGCATCACGGAGGCACGCCGCGGAGTATGAGCTCAAACCGCTCACCGTAGTAGTGTACGACTCCGGTGGTCATCTGATCGCGGCGGAGCGCGAGGACGGAGCGTCGATCAAGCGTTACGAGATCGCCAGCGGCAAGGCACAAGGCGCTCTCGCCTTCGGTATGGGATCGCGCGCGCTGATGCAGCGTGCCGAGGCCCAGTCGTACTTCATCGCCGCTGCGACTGCGGCGACCGGAGGGTCATTGATACCGGTGCCCGGGGGTGTTCTGATTCGGGATCAGGACAGCGAGCTGATAGGCGCCATCGGAATCTCGGGAGATACGTCAGATGCAGATGAGGCGGCCTGTGTCGCCGGGGTACATGCTGTCGGTCTGCTTGCGCAGGTGGACTGAACCGAGCTACGGCCTGCAGTGCAGGGATTGAAGGCGATCAATCGTCGACCAGCCGGCGAATAGCGGCACCCGGGCACGGACTCCCGTGTCGACCATCGGCTTGTCGATCGTGTGTGCACCTCCGGCACGACCTTTCGCTGCGAGTGCTCGTGCGCGACGTCCGTCTCGGCAACTCATTCTATGCCTGTGAGCGGAGGTGTATCTCTCTGCCGGTGAGCAGGGGGCGCATCTTTCGACCATCTCCTGGTTGTTCTGTGACAGAATTGCTTCGAAACCGTTAGGACGCGTCGCGCTTCGTAAACGGGACATCGCCACGCCCGTCTCGGTGACCGTATGGCCGCGAACCATGCGATGGCCGAGATCGCCGCGGTTGTCGCGTACATCGCGCCGAGGACAGCGTGATGTACGCGGCGTCACCGCAGAACATGCCGAAGAATGCGCCGAGTCGAAGAACAAGGTGTCCGCGGGACGACAGCGGTCTTTACCGGCACCTGTTCTCGAACGCATGATCATGGTTCGAACCCGCAGTGTGCAATGTCCCGAATGTCGAACGGGGGCGTAGTTCGACTGGGCCGCGGAGTCTGCGACATGACTCTGCGCGTGCGAGGACAGCTGCGATGTCCTGCTGTCCTCCATCGTTGATGCCTGGCACACCGGCGGATCGAAGTCCGCCGGTGTGCCAGTCGCCCCCTCGTCAGGATCCGAAGCGGAATCGGAGAAGCCGAGTCACCCGGGGTTCACAGGGTCAGGGTTACGGACTTCTCCTCCGTGTTGGCTTCGATTCCCGCGAACCCCAGTTCACGGCCCACGCCACTGGCTTTCGTACCTCCCCAGGGAAGTCGCGCATCTGGAGCGCCTCCGCCGTTGATGTAGACGGCGCCGGCCTTCACACGCGCCGCGACCTGATGCGCAAGGCTGATGTCGCGGGTCCACACGTAGGCGGCGAGCCCATAACGGGTGTCGTTTGCCATGGCGACCGCCTCGTCGACGCTGTCGAAAGGAAGGACAAGGCCGACGGGACCGAAAATCTCCTCCTGGGCAATCGATGTCTTGCTTCCTCCACCGGCGAAGATGGTGGGCTCGACGAAGAAGCCGGCTCTGTCGGGCCGACCACCGCCCGCAACGAGCTCGGCCCCGTCGGCTTGTCCACGTGCGACGAAATCCAGCACGCGTTCGCGCTGACGGGCGTTGACCAGAGCACCCATCTGGGTTTCCGGGTCGAAGGGGTCACCCAGGCGAATGCTGCGAGCGACGGCTGCGAGTCCAGCTACGACGTCGTCGTACTTCTCACGAGCAACAAGGATACGAGAGCCCGCGGCACACGTCTGACCTTGATTCGCGAAGAAGCCGGCAGCGATACCGGGAACGATCTCGTCCACGTTGGAATCCGCGAACACTAACTGAGGCGATTTTCCTCCGAGTTCAAGAGTCACTCGCTTGAAGTCTCCGGCGGCTTGCAACGAGATTTCGCGTCCTACAGCGGTACTTCCGGTGAAGGAGACTTTGTCGACTCCGGCATGCTTCACGATGGCAGATCCGGCCACCTTGCCGAGGCCCGGAACGACGTTGACCGACCCGGGCGGGAAGCCCGCCTCCTCGATCAAGCGGGCCAGATGGAGGATGCTGAGTGTCGCGTCCTCCGCCGGTTTGAGCACGACCGTGTTTCCTGCGGCAAGAGCCGGGGCGAGTTTCCATGCTGCAATCAGTGTGGGGAGATTCCACGGTGTGATGGCGCCGACGACGCCGAGGGCCTCGCGCACCGTGTAGGCCCGTCGATCGTGTCCGAACGCGGGCTGCGGCGAAAGCCACCGTCCGTCGATCTTGTCAGCCCACCCGCCGAAATGACGGAACACATCAACCACCACGGTCATGTCGTAGGTGGGCTCGAAAATCGGTCGCCCGACGTCCGCTGCCTCGAGGGTGGCGAGCAATTTCGCATCACGCTCGATGAGGTCGGCGAGGCGGAAGAGCAGAAGTCCGCGCTCGAACGGGGCAAGGCGTGACCATTCCCCTCCATCGAATTGCGCCCGAGCGGCCGAGACGGCGGCATCGACATCCGCCTCGGTTGCCGCGGCAACGTGGGCAAGGTGTTCCTCGCTGGCCGGTGCGAGAACTTCGAACGTACTTCCGTCCGACGCGTCACGCCATTGTCCCGCGATAAAAAGCTGCGGTCGGACGGTAGGGATCTCGACACCGCCGATCACGAGTGGACTCGCGACTGAACTCATTCTGTCTCCTTGGTTGTCGGTGCACTGAGGTGGGGGAGCGCCATTAGTTGGCACACGGGATCCATCGAAAGGGTCAACGTGGTGGTCCAGATCGGGCGAAGGCCTGAACTCGGGCGAGAGTGTCGTCTCGGTCCGGCATACACATCCACCATGTTGCGCCTGCTTGTTGTAGTGGGCCCGGATCGTCGCCATGCTCGCCATGGACGACAACGTCAAAATTCGGGGGAGTAGGCTTCCCCTTGAAAGCCAGGCTTAGAACTTCCTCGAGATCGTCGGGAGTGAATCGCTGTGGCGCGTCGTCGCGGATAGGGAAAATTCCGTCGAGTCCGCTGGCGCGGGCTATCGCCCGCATCGGCTGCTTTGATCCCTCTGCCACGACCAGGGTGGCGGCACCCCAAAGGGGCACCCGAGTGACTGGCGTGGGACGGAAGGCTTCCACATGTATCTCGTCCGGACGCGGTCGCCCGAGTACGGCTGTCGATCGTGGTGACTGCGTCCAGTCGATTCTACGACCGCTGAGCAGTTGCCGAAGAATGTCGAGATTGTCGTCGACAAGAGCACCGCGCTCGCGGGCGGTCCGTCGCTCGTTGTTGAAAGGCGCGTACTCGGAGTCCATTCCGAGACCAACTCCGGCGACTATTCGACCGCCGCTCAGGGCGGACAGTGCTGAGATCTCACGTGCCATCTTCCACGGCCTCGTTCGCGCCATCGGAGTGACGAGAGCTCCGAGCTTGATGCTCGACGTCCGCATGACCATTCCCGCGATCGCGATCTGCGCATCAGCGACAGGTTCGGACCCCGCATACACAGTGTCGTAGATGAAGAAGCCGTCCCAGCCGGCCTGTTCTGCGATCTGTGCGAGACCGACGAGATCCATGACGGAGCCGAAACCGCCGTAGTTCGGAACATACAATCCGTACTGCATGCGCCCCCTTTGTCCGTCGATGGCTCAAGGTTGAGGACGTATCACGACCGAGGTTGACGAGCCGCCATCACTTCGAGTTCGATCTTGCCCGCGAGAAGACCGGTGATCAGAGTCGTTCGAAGAGGGCGGGGGTGGCTGAAGCGCTCATTGAACACAGCGTTCCAACCCTTGAAGTCTGCGGCGTCGGGTAGATATGCCGTCACCTTGACCACGTTGTCGAGCGTCAGTCCGAGGTCACCGAGGATGCCCTCTACCAGTGCGAGCGTTCCGCGCGCCGAATGATCGATGTCACCGTCGGTGAGCTGTCCGGTCTCCGTGTCGACGCTGATCAGACCCGTGAGGAAAATGAGATCGCCGACCTCTACAGCGTGACCCATCGTGACGCCCTGCGTCTCGACGATCTTTTCGACGGTTTTGGTTGCTGCATGAAATTTCATGTGCGAGAAGCTCCTTGGTTGGTGTGGGCTAGGGCTGTCGGCCCGATCCTGTGCGCCGACGCCGCCCCACACATGTTCTACGCCGATACCGACATGATCTCCGCCACATCGTGTATATTGCATTCTATGCTAACTGATCCGGAATCGGTAGATGTGGCGATCGTCGGTGCGGGAATCATCGGCGTCGCCACGGCCGCGTATCTCGCGGCTGGCGGTGCTCGAGTGACTGTGTTCGAGCGCGACCAAGTCGCGTCCGGTGCGTCCGGTCGTAACCTGGGCACGATTCTCGACCCGATGAATTCGGCACTCTCGCCCCTCCATGCCCCGAGTCTTGCTGGCTATCGGGAGCTCGCGGGAGCTTTGCCGGATCTGTTCGCACTGCCCGCCGCGCCGGTCGGGCTTCTCATGCTCGACCCAGACGAAGCGAAAATGCGCACACTGGTCGAACAGGTGTCGTCGGACTACCCTGAACTCGAACCGCGCGTAGTCGATGCGTCGGCGATCGAACCTGCAGTTGCGTCAGGACTCAGTGGGTGCCTTCTGAATACGGCATACCCAGCGGAGCCGGCATCGGCCACTGCGGCTTTTGCAGAGCTTGCCCGGCGATCGGGGGCGACCGTTCGAGTCGGTGCCCCCGCGTCTGTCATCTTCAGGGACGGGCGGGCGATCGGCGTCGACGTGGGTGGCGAGGAGGTTCGGGCGGGGACCGTCCTTGTGGCCGCTGGTCCGTGGTCGCCGGGTCTGGTCAGACCTGACGGATCGTGGAGACCGATCACCCCTCTCTGGGGAGTCACGGCTCAGATCGAACTGGACGGCGACGCACCTCGTCACGCGCTCAGCGAGGCGTTCCCCGAGGACGAGGAAGCTGCCCGTGGCATGTTCACGCTGACGACCGCTCGAAGTGCGACCGGTCGATACGCGACAGCCCTGGGCTCGACGTTCAATGTCTCCGAACCAGATCCGAAAGATCATATTGCGGCAATGATCGACCATGGCGCACGCTTTGTTCCTGGTCTGGCCTCTGCTCGTGTGCTTGCTACTCGCACCTGCGCGAGACCGGTCTCGCGCGACGGGCTTCCCTTGTTGGGTCCTGTTCCAGGAGTGGAGGGGCTGCACATAGCCAGTGGTCATGGCGCATGGGGGATATCGCTCGGTCCCGCAACAGCGCGGATGGCCGCCGACGCGCTTCTGGGATCCTCCGACGTTCCCGATCTTTATGCAGCGGCACGGTTCAGGTGAGTTGATCGAGTGGGTTCCTAGACACACCCTGTGATCCCAGGAACGGGCCGCGCGTGCACGATGCGCCACAAATCCCATCGAACGAACTAAAAATGCCGGCTGGGCACCCAGATCGGCTCGGACATCAGAAGGTGACACTATGACATCAGTGGTCGAGAAGAACGCGTGGGCGGACGCGACGGCGTTCGAGAGTTCCATCTACAGCAACGGGTGGACTGCCGCCGGGGACGGTTCCATCGAAGTCTTTGCTCCCGCGACCGGTGAACTCCTCGGGCGGGTGGGGGCCGCGTCACCAGAAGACGTGAGAAGGGCAGCCGCCGACGCGGCTGCCGCTCAGGTCATGTGGGGGAACGCTCCGTACGCAGTTCGTGCGGCTGTGTTGAACCGGGCAGCAGAACTGCTGCTGGAGCACGAGCAGGATTTCGCATACTGGCTGCGCCGCGAAGGTGGAGCAACAGAGTTGCGCGCGCAGTCGGAGGTTCGTGGATCCACTGGCGAGCTGCGTGAGGCGGCGGCTACGATTTCGCGTGAACCGGCCGAGTTCTATCCGTCTCTGAAGCCCGGCGAAGAAAGCTACGGTCGCCGAGTGCCGCGTGGTGTCATCGGAGTCATTTCTCCGTGGAACGCGCCGTTGCTCCTGGCGATCCGGTCTGTGGCACCCGCCCTGGCCCTGGGAAATGCGGTTGTGCTCAAGCCGGACCCGCACACCCCGATCTCGGGGGGCATCCTGGTCGCGCAGTTGTTCGAGGACGCAGGTCTACCGTCCGGACTGCTGCATGTACTCCCCGGCGGGGTCGAAGCTGGTAAGGAACTTGTCGCCGATCCCAACATTGCCACTATCTCGTTCACTGGTTCCACCGAGGTGGGGCGCATGGTCGGTGCTGCGGCAGGTGGCGCTCTCAAGCCGGTCAACCTCGAGCTCGGCGGGAACAATGCGTTCATCGTGCTGGCAGACGCAGATGTCGAAGCCGCCGCAGCCGCCGGGGCGTGGAGTTCCTATTTCGGATCCGGTCAGGGATGCATCTGCGCGGGAAGGCATCTCGTCGCCGCCGACGTGTATGACCAGTACGTCGAGCTGGTCACCAAGTTCGCGCAGGGAGTCAGAGCCGGCAACACTGCCGATGAAGGCATCAAATTGGGCCCGATCATCAACCAGCGTCAACTCGACCGTGTCCATCGCATCGTCAATGAGAGCGTCGACGCCGGCGCAGTACTCAAGGTGGGTGGCAAGCCGGACGGTCTCGTCTACCCCGCAACGGTACTGGCGGATGTCAAGCCAGGGATGGCTGTATTCGAGGAGGAGACTTTCGGGCCCGTCATTGCCGTGACCAAGTTCGAAACGGACGCCGATGCCATCGCTCTGGCGAACCAGAGCGAGTACGGCCTCACCGGCGCAGTTCATTCTCGCTCGCGGGGGCGTGCACTGGGTATTGCTGATCGACTCCGCACCGGCATGGTCCACATCAACGACGTGACGGTCAAGGACGGCCCGACTGTCCCCTTCGGCGGAATGGGAGCATCCGGTAACGGCGGTCGCTTCGGTGGGGATCGGAACTGGGACGAGTTCACCGAGTGGCGCTGGTTCACAGTCAACGACTTGGCATTGCCCCGGGAGCTCTGAGACCCCAGCATCTGCGGTCGCTCGATCGTTCTCGGGCGACCGCAGGTAGCGCCGCTTGCGTTCTGACGAGCGCATCATGATTGGACCTGATCGATCGTGAACTTCGAAGGCCGTACGGCCATTGTGTCCGGAGCGGGGCGAGGTATCGGTCGCAGTCATGCCTTGTTGCTCGCAGAGCTACACGCTCACGTCGTGGTCAACGATCTCGGGGTCGATCGGGAGGGTCGTGGCGTCGACCGAGTCCCCGCGGAGTCGGTCGTGGCGGAGATAGTGGCGGCCGGCGGGTCCGCGTCGGCGAATCACTCCGACGTCTCCTCAGCAGAGGGGGCGGCTGAGCTCGTCGAAGGTGCCGTTCAGATGTTCGGTGGGATCGATATTCTGATCAACAACGCAGGGGTGCTCACGGGCCACGACTTTCCGTTCACCCCGGTCGACGATCTGCGACGCAATCTGGACGTACACCTTGTCGGTGCCTTCGAGTTGACGCGAGCAGCGTGGCCTCACTTGCGTATGAGCGACGCCGGTCGAGTGGTGATGACCTCGTCGAGCGGTCTGTTCGGCGACCTGGACCTCATCGCATACGGAAGTGCGAAAGCCGGCGTTGTCGGTCTTGCTGCAGGGCTTGCGGCAGTGGGAGCGCGTGACGGCGTCGGTGTGAATACGATCGCGCCCATCGCGAACACTCGGATGTCCGATCCCGATCCGGTCTTCGACTCGTTCACGCCACGTGACGTCTCCGCAGTGGTGGCTTACTTGGCTCACTCGGATTGCCAACTGAACGGTGTGACTCTGGCGGCAGGTGGCGGCCGAGTGGCGCGAATTGCCATCGGTGAGAGCGCTGGCCACGTACAACAGGACCTCACCATCGAAGACGTCGCAGACAACATCGACACCATCTGCGATACAGGTGAGTTGTTCGTGCCCAACGACATGGCGGGATACTTTCGTGCCTTCCTCGGTCGCGTGTCCGACAGGAAACGACTGCCGTGACCGACCGACGTTCCTACTCGATCTGATCGACCACCCCACTACAACCACTCAAGAAGAAGGGCAGCTCATGAGCATGCAAAATACATTGTCGAAGATCGACGAGTTCGACGTACAGGTTGGGGAGTATTCGATCAGAGTCCACCGAGCCGGCGAGGGCAACGAGGAGACCATCCTATTCCTTCACGGTTCTGGTCCCGGTGCCACGGGAATGTCGAACTTCTCGGAGACGATCGCTGATCTGAGCGACGAGTTCGATTGTGTAGTGATCGATCAGGTCGGGTTCGGCGAATCCACGCATCCCACCGAGGCGCAGGCATCGTCGGTTTCCCGGTTCGAGGTGCTCGTCGAGACGAATTTGGCGCTGCTCGATGTCTTGGGTCTGGAGCGGGTTCATCTTGTCGGAAATTCTCTCGGAGGCTGGGTCTCTCAGCAGATGTTGATCGAGAAGCCGGAACGATTCGGCCGCGCGGTCTGCATGGGCAGCGCGGGGATGGCGCCTCCTGGAGCAACCCCGCCTCCCGCCCTGCTCAGGTTGATCACCTTCTACGATGACGCGACGCCTATCGGGATGGAAAAGTTGGTGCAGGCGATGTTGTACGACGCCGATACCTTCTCCGACCACCTGTCCGCGATCGTCGAATCACGTCTTGCCGTGGCAGTCAGACCTGATGTCGAACGCAACCATGTCGAGTTGTTTGCGGATCTGCGGGGGCGAGCGCTCGACGAGGATGCGCTTCGCGCGATCCCGAACGATGTCCTGTACATCCACGGTCGAGAAGATCCGGTCGTGCCGCTGGAGTCCAGTGAGCGCCTTGTCCGGACCGTGCCGAACGCATACCTCTACGCTATTCCACACTGCGGGCACTGGGCACAGGTCGAGCACGCTGCCCGGTTCAACGCGGCCACGAGAGGATTCCTACGTGGGGAACTCTGATCGCCTCCAGATCGGGCCGGCCGTATCGTGACCATCTGGCGAGACCTACTCGGGTCGTCCGTGCGCATCGTTGGTGAGCGCTACCCCACCAGGGTGCTGGAGATGGGCTCTGGTGACACACTTCTGCTGCTTCATGGGCAGGGTGGTTCACTGGAGAACTTCCGACACAACATACCCGCCTATTCGGCGAGCTACCGCGTCGTCGCGGTCGATCTGTTGTGGCACGGCCTGTCCGCTACGCCCCCGGTCGATCCGGCGTTGATCCCGATTTGGGTGGCCCAGGTCATCGAAGTGATCGAGTCGCTGAACTTGGGCCCGTGTCATGTCGAGGGACAATCTCTCGGTGGGTGGATCGCCACCACGCTGAGTCTTCAGAGACCAGACCTCGTGCGCTCTCTGACCCTCACCACCCCCATGGGCCTGAACCCGACCACAGCGCCTGTGGATCCGGTCATCTTCGAGCGTGTGCTGAAGCAGCAGCTCGCTACGCTGCACGACTTGTCTGTCGACGGGATACGGCAGCGCATTGCTTCGTTGTTCAAGAACCCGGACGTCATCGACGACGAGATCGTGCAGATACGTCAGGCGCTTTATTCGCGGAGAGAGACGAACGCCGCACTTCGCGAGGTGGCGACTGCCTATTTTGGTCGTCCTTCGATCGAGCCCTACCGGATCGGCCCGCAGGAGTTGGCAACAATTACGGCTCCCACCTTGCTCTACTGGGGTTCGGCCAATATCGGGGGCCCCGATGCAGGAGAAGCCTTGGCCGCCGCCATACCGGATGCCGAATACCATTGCGCCGATGTCGGACATTGGGCTCAGTACGAAGAGTATGACGAACATAATCGGGTCGTACTCGATTTCCTCCAACGACACAGCAGGCTCGATACGTCGAGCGGAGCCGGAAGTGTGCGATGAAAATTGACGAACTGAGCTACGTTGTGATCGGAAGTACCGATGTCGAGCGGTGGCGAACCTTCGCAGCGGATGTTCTGGGTGCCATGGTGGTCGACGGGCCCGATGGCAGCCTCCGCGTGAAATTGGACGAACGCGCTTATCGAATGCTCGTGGTTCCCGCTGACACCGACGGTCTCATTTCGAGTGGGTGGTGCGTCTGGTCGGAGGGGGACTTCGACGCTGTGGTTCGCCGGTGCGCCGAGGCGAGACTCGCAGTAACGCCCAGCACCGAGGTGGAACGTGAGTTGCGCCAGGTGATGCGAATGGTGCGGATCGAGGATCCCGCAGGGAACCTTCACGAGATCTCCTGCGGACCGATTGTCGACTCGCTCCGGTTCTCTTCACCCGTGGGTGTGCCCAGCTTCGTGACCGGCGACCTGGGACTCGGCCACGTCGTGCTGCCGACGAACGGTCAGTTCGAGTCGATGATCGACTTCTGGACCACCGTACTGGGATTCCGGCGAGCGAACTCACGCACATTTCCCAACGGCGTTCAGCTTCGGTTCCTGATGTGTAACGGACGGCAGCACAGTCTCGCGATGGGGGAGGCCCCTGCGCCCTCCGGGTGCCTGCACATCGCGCTCGAGGTTCCGAGTCTCGACGAAGTGGGACGTGCGGCCGACCGGGCCGCCCACAATGGGGTTCTCGTCCGAACGATGGGCAAGCATGTCAACGACAACATGGTGTCCATCTACATGCAGACGCCGGCCGGCTTTCTGGTGGAATACGGTTTCAGTGACGGTGAGCCAGAATGGCGGCCGGAGCTGTACTTCGAAGACGCGCTCGGCAGCTATTGGGGACATACGTGGTTGAAGCCGGCACCATGATGACAGTTGCACCGATGGGTGTGCCGGTTCTTGGCGGTGGAGGGGAGTTGCCCTCGGATGCCGATGCAGCCACGGCCAGCCAGGGCATCACGTCTGCAATTTATATCTGCATCTCGAAAACAAGCGCGGATGCACTTGTCGACCTGCCATCGAAGCGAAGCCACCTGTGTGCATGGGGCTTGTGATTGTTCAGGACAAGACCAGAGAGGTCATCGCATGAGAGCGTTGCAGTATCGGACATTCGGGTCAGACCCGGAACTCGTCGATATAGATGTGCCTGAGCCCGGCCCGTCGGAGATCAGGTTGCGAGTGACCGCGGCCGGCATCTGTCGATCCGACCTTCATCTGCTCGCCGAGGCTGAGGTCGACTACGCATACAAGCCACTGCCTGTCACCCTGGGACACGAGGTGGCTGGTGTTGTCGACAAGGTTGGCAATTCTGTACGGGGAGTTGCTCTGGGCGAGTCGGTACTCGTATACGGCTCATGGGGATGTGGGCGGTGCTATCAGTGCGCACAGGGTAACGAGAACAATTGCCGTACCGACGACCGCCCGCCCGGCATTTACCACGATGGTGGTATGGCCGAATACATCGTCGTCGACGATGCTCGTCACCTCATCCCGCTCGGGGATCTCGATCCGGTCGAGAATGTGGTGCTCACAGATGCCGGTGTCACTTCCTACCGTGCCGTGAAGTCTGCTGCTGACAAACTCCTGCCCGGCGCCGTCGCTGTGATCATCGGAGTGGGGGGACTGGGGCACATCGCGATCCAGATGGTCAAGGCCATGTCCAAAGCCAAGGTGGTTGCACTCGACATCGGACCGGAGCAACTCGCACTCGCATGTCAGGTGGGTGCCGACCACGCTCACTCTTCCGACGCCACTGCGGTGGACCTCGTCAGGGAGATCACGAATGGGGAGGGAGCTCTCGTAGTCCTGGACTTCGTGGGCTCCAACGCCACCGGTGAACTGGCTGCAGCGATGACTGCCAAGGCAGGTCGTATCGTCATGGTCGGTTACGGCGGAGGGGCAACGCCGGTGGGCACTACTTCGGTCGCATACGACGTCACGGCGTGCGCATCGAACTGGGGTTCGCGTACAGATCTGATGGAAGTGGTCGAACTTGCCAAGACAGGTGTACTCGACATCCACTACGAGAAGTTCACTCTCGAAGAGTCACCTCAGGCCTACAGGCGTCTACGAGAGGGCAGTATCCGGGGACGGGCTGTAGTGGTTCCGTGACCCCTCTCCGCTTCGTTGAGCGGTGCTAGAAGACAGGCTCGAGCGCGGGTAGCCACCGCTCTTGGGCCTGTTGGCGGTTCCGAGGGACGGTGGTCCGGCGGCCGTGTCGGGGATGTTACCGATGGGTTTCTTTTTCGAGAACCAGTGGCAGACGCCACAGATCGCTGTACGATACATTCTACAATCTTCTAACAGGAGTGTAGATCATGGCCCGCGATCCTCGGTATGACATCCTTTTCGAGCCTGTCCAAATCGGCCCGAAGGTCATGCGTAACAGATTCATGCAAGCTCCACACTGCAGCGGAGCAGGGTCTGAGCATCCTCGCATCAATGCGCACATGCGAGCCAACAAGGCGGAGGGCGGCTGGGGCGCGGTGTTCGTCGAAGCCGGCTCGATCTCGCCGATGTTCACTTACGACCCTCACACGCTGGTGCGACTATGGGACGACGGCGATGTCCGAAATCTGCGGATGATGACGGACATGGTCCACGATCAGGGGTCCCTGGCCGGCTTCGAGATCATGTACAACGTTCCTCTGTTCTCCGCTACAGAGTGGAACCGGGAGACCCGCGCCCCAGCGCTCGGAGCGGGCGTCAACAGTTTCACGTCCTCGGACATCAAGGAAGTGCGTCGCCTCTACGTCGAGGCCGCCCAACGATGCGTCGATGCGGGCTTTGATTTGATCAACCTGATGGAGTACATCGGAATCGGTATCGGTCAGACGTTTCTTTTTCCGGGACGGAACAACCGTACAGATGAATACGGTGGTTCTTTTGAGAATCGCGCTCGACTTTTCCGTGAGCTGTGCGAAGACCTGCAGGATACCGTGGGTGACAATTGCGCGATCGGCCTTCGCATCAACGTTGGCGAATTGACTGATGATATTCCGCCGTTTTCTCCTGTTGGAGACGCAATGGTCCCCACCTCGTACCTCGCAGAGAGTCTGGAGCTCGTAGACTTCCTCGATGATGTTGTCGATTTCTGGGATGTTCAAGGCCTGGCCAATTATGGACCGTCCTCGTTCTGGCCGCAGAACTTCAACGAGCGTTTTGTCCGCGATATCAAGGGACACACGTCGAAGCCAGTCATCACTGTGGGCCGGTTCACCGACCCGAACGTCATGCAGCGCATGGTGCGGGAGGGACTGGTCGATATCATCGGTGCGGCGCGTCCGACAATTGCGGATCCTTTCCTTCCCAAAAAGATCGAAGAAGGTCGGTTGGAGGACATTCGCGAATGCATCGGATGCAACATGTGCGTCTCGCGTTGGGAGCAAGGAGCGTTGCCGATCGTCTGTACACAAAATGCCACCATGATGGAAGAGTTCAGGCGGGGGTGGCACCCGGAGAAGTTCACCGTCGCGAAGAACGCTGACAAGAGTGTGTTGATTGTCGGCGCCGGTCCAGCAGGGCTGGAGTGCGCGCGGGTTCTCGGTGAGCGCAAGATGGAATTCGTTCACGTTGTCGACGCGGCACCCACAATCGGTGGCAGTATGCGCTGGATTCCTCGATTGCCGGGGCTGGGGGAGTGGGGTCGTGTGGTCGACTATCGCGACGTCCAGATCGGTAAACTCAAGAACGTACAGTTAATCATGAACACGCGCCTCAGTGTCGATGACATTCTGGATTACGGCGCCGAGATTGTTATCATCGCCACTGGGTCGGTGTGGTCTCCGGACGGATCGAGCTCGACCTATTCCGAAACCATTCCGGGCGCTGACGCGACGCTACCTCACGTCCTCACACCGGAACAGATCATGGAAGAAGGCAAGCGGCCAGTTGGATCGCGGGTGGTCATCTACGACGGTGACGGCTACTTCATGGGGTACACCCTGGCGCTGAAGCTCGTCGCCGAGGGCTTCCAGGTCAAGATCGTGACTTCCGGCGACACCGTCGCTCCTTATACGAAGTTCACGGACGAGTGGGCTTCCATCAGTTCTGCGCTGCATCAGGCGGGTGTGGAGGTTATTCATGACCAGTATCTGACGGAAGTGTCCGAGACTCGAACGTCGCTGATGCACCGAATCACTTTCGAGGCAACCGAGATAGAGACCGACAATGTCGTCTTGGTGACCGGTCGTCTTCCGCGTGATGAGATTTACCGCGAACTCCGTGAAAGGGCTGACGAAGTAGCTGCGGCAGGGATCATCGGCGTTTATCACATTGGAGACTGCATCAATCCCGACTTCATTTCAGAGGCAGTTTTCAGCGGCCACCGGCTCGGGCGAGAGATCGATTCTCCGGACCCCTCGACACCTCTTCCGTACATTCGCGATCGCAATCTACTGAACCCGGATGCGAGTGACTTCGTCCGGGGAAGTGCCTCCCTGGTGCAGCGAATCGGCGATGATCTGTCTGTCGCGGTGCGTTGATCCGACTGCGGGGCTCGAGACCTGCCAGTGATCACGTGAATCAGGGGTAGGGATCGGGATTCCGAAGACGTGCGTCGGAAATACCGCCTTTACTGCAGAAACCACCTAATCCAAGAAGAACAAATCCTCAGAAGGAAGCTCCATGGACACCGTGTCGACTGCCGAATCTATTGACATCGCCGAGCTCGAGAACGATCCAAGCCCGTTTTACACGAGAATGAGACACGAGGCACCCGTCACCTGGGTTCCGGTTCTCGATGGATGGCTGGTCTCGCGTTGGGACGAAGCTGCCGAAATCTTGGGTGACCCGACTCGGTGGGGCGCGGCGCCGAACGTGCCGATCTTCGACCGAGTTGCCGGCGGAACTTCGGTACTAGGGACTGACGGAGCCAAGCATGCCGACATGCGGGCAGGGGTGGACGCTGCGGTCGCTCCACAGGCAGTGCTGGGTTACGTGGACGCAGTGGTGCGGCCGATCGCACAAAAGTACCTTGAGAGATTTCAGCACCGTGGAAGAGCCGACCTGACCGCGGAGTATTTCGAGCCCATCAGCGTCGAAGCTCTCCGACACGTCATGGGACTCGCACCGTACGTCGACGCAGAAACGTTGGTCAGGTGGTTTCATGATCTGGCCGCAGGCAGCGCGAATCACGTTGATGACCCCGAGGTGTGGGCAGCAACAGATCGCGCCACCGCTGAGATCGAGCAGATCGTAGGACCTGTACTCGACAGGCTGAGGCGAGAAGGCCCGAGCGAGGGCATGTTGTCTCATATGGTCTTCGCTGCGCGGGATTCCGGTGAGGCGAGAACTAACGCCGAGATCTACCCCAACTTGAAGGTCGTACTCCTGGGTGGGATGCAGGAGCCCGGTCACGCAGGTGCCAACACCATGTTCGGACTGCTGTCCAATCCTGGCCAACTGGCAGAAGTCAGGGAGGACCTGGACCTCATCCCCGCAGCGGTGCAAGAGGGACTTCGTTGGATCTCAGCTCTAGGCACAGCTGAAAGACGTGCTATCGGTGATCAGACCGTCGGTGGTGTAACAGTTCCGGACGGGGCCTTGGTCTATGTTCCGCTCCACTCGGTAAACCGTGACGAAACCAGGTTCGAGCAGCCGAACGCGTTCGATATCAACAGAAAGCGCAAGCCTCACCTAGCTTTCGGTGGCGGCGAGCACTTCTGTGCTGGTCACTTCTTTGCACGCCACGTCATGAAGATCATGCTCGAGGAGTTGATTCCCGCATTACCCGGCGCCCGACTGGACCCAGAGTCGAATCCTGTGGTCACCGGGTTCATGTTCCGTGCGGCGGTCAAATTACCCGCCGCCTGGGATGTGCGGTCCGACCAGAACTAGAAGGAACCAGATTATGAGCAATGAAATCAAAGTTGTTGTGGCAGAGAAGAAAAAAATCAGTAAAGCGATCTCTAGTTTCACCTTCACGACGCCACAGGAATCGGATTTGCCGACCTGGGAGCCTGGCTCCCACATTTCGGTCGTACTTCCCGACGGGACGAGTCGGTCTTACTCGCTCTGTGGCCCGGCTGAGGACTCGGCACGGTGGACCATAGCGGTTCTTCGCGAGGAAGCGGGTCGTGGCGGTTCGCTGAGGATGCACAACGAGGTTCACCAGGGCGACTTGATCGAGGTTACAGTTCCGCGCAACAACTTCGTACTGCAGCCGTATGGTGAGTACCTTTTCGTAGCCGGTGGAATCGGTATCACGCCTTTGCTGCCCATGATCGAGTCCGTCGCTCGCCGAGGTATCCCTTGGCGCCTCTTGTACCTGGTGCGCGAACTGGAGGCGGCGGTTTTTGTCGACAGGTTGAATGAAGTGTCCGGTGGTGTCGTCGAAGTTTGGGAGTCGGACGAGCGCGGTCTGTACCCACTAGCGGAGCTGTCGAAGTTCATGAATTCCAGCACCGGTGTCTTCGCATGCGGACCTTCTCCGCTGCTCGCGGCTCTCGAAGGGATGTGGATCGGGGACAACCTGCATATCGAGCATTTCACGGGCGATGCTGTCGACACATCCGAAGAGGGCGACGCTTTCGATGTTGTGCTGTCACAGTCCGGTCAGACGGTACGAGTGGAAGCAGGTGTATCCATCCTCGATGCGATTGAGGCAGCGGACCCGTCGGTGTTCGTGCTCCAATCGTGTAAGGAGGGCGTTTGCGGATCCTGTGAGACGCCAGTTCTGGAAGGGACACCGGACCATCGTGATCTCGTTCTCACCAAGCGCCAGAAGGAAAAGTGCGACCGAATGATGTTGTGCGTATCTCGCGCGCTATCGAATAAAATCGTGCTCGATCTCTGATCGCGCCACGATCTGATCCTATGAATTCGTGTGCCGCCGTAGCCTGCTTGCTACTCGGTGGAGGGCGTGCTCGATCCGATCACCGGGTAGGGCACGGTAGCTCAGCACCGGGACGCCGTGGGCGATGCGGGATCACCTACTCGAGGCAGCCCGCGCCGGCGGCGGCCAGCCCCGGTCGGGCACGGTGACGACGATCGAAAGAAAGTGAATCATGACGAGTACCGAGCCGATGTGTATCCCATCGCAGTCTCCCGTTGTGCCAGTTGCGAGGCGGCGTAGAGGTAGTAGGCCGTCGAGTTCGTCGCGACGGCTGTCGCAGAGCCAAGGTCAAGAACACGGCGTTCGGCATGTCGGTGCAAGTACAGAGTTGTCGGCGTTGTACGAACTCCTGCGCGCCTGGGCTCCGTACGGCGGTGTGCCCGCGGAGGTGATCTTTGTGCGTTACGGGATGAGCATGGAGCGTTTCCACAATTTCTTGCTAGAGCACGGGATCACCGGTACCGCGGGGCGGTCCAGCAAGGATCGCCCCGCAACAAACAGTGGTTGATTGGGTTCATGGCAGTGTGGGTGAACGAGCGCACTGCATGGCTTCCACGCGTCGTCTCCGTTCCTCCCTGCAGATAGACGGCAGGTCCGTCCGACGTGTCTTCCCCGGATCTGTCCTGCCCGAAGACATGCAGGACGAAGGGATGCCGATAACTAGTAGTCGCTTTTCGGCGCTGGCTCTACATGATCTCGGACGCGATCTAGCGAGGCGGGGTCGCCAAGTGCTTCTTTGCTGGCGTAATCGATCAGCACGATCTCGTGATCGATCAGAATTTGTACGATCGGCACATCATCGGCTCGCACCATCGTCCGCAACCATCGAAAGTCGTCGAGAGACTTAGTCGCGATAGCGATCATGTCCTGCCACACTTGATGCCAGGGCTGACGGTCTAGATCTTCACCCGTCCGTAGGCCGGCCGATCGAGCTTCATCTTCGTCGCTTTGCACACCGTACAGATCCAGAAGTGGACGGACTGACTGCTGAGTTTGAACTTCGAGCCTGTGCAAGAGGGTGAGTGCATCAGCTCTGGCTGGATCCTGGGTCAACTCTGCCATTTTTGAGAACATTGCGGCGCCGAACACTTCTCCGCTGTAGGCCTCGCCGATCAAGCGATTTCGCTGAGCCAGGTCGGATTGCTGGGATGTCACGTGATGCTCCTTCGCAGGGTCGTTGCGCATGCAGAGACTTAGGTACAGATCCTTGGACAAACACATCAAGTATCGATAATGTATTCTGCATGACTTCACGGAATTTGTATATGGTGTTCAGCCGCCCACCCGCCGAGATCGCGGCTGAGGAGTTCGAGACGTTCTACGAGCGGCACGTCCAGGAGATTCTCACTGTGCCTGGATGGGTGAGTGGGCGTCGCTTCAGGGTCAGTGCAGTCGATGGCGAGGTTTCCTTCCCTTACTCCTACCTCGCTCTGTATGTGATCGACGGCGATGCGGACGAAGCGACGCAACGGTTGTTCGCCGCTTCGGACACGGACCAGATCACAATCCCGGCCTGGTTCGAGTTGACGCCGTGGTTGACGTGGACAGCGCCTATAGAGTTAGACCAGTTCGATCCTACGCTCGAGCGCTACCTGCATTTCTGCTTCTCTGTCACGCCTCCGGAGAATGTCAGGGAGAGCCGGCGTCTAGAACTTCGAGAACTTGACATTGACGAGGGACTGCCCAGATTTCGATGGGCTGCGCTCGAAACGTCGACGACGTCAATTTCATCTGATACGTCGACCAGTGTCGATGTCTTGTGTATGACGCTCGGCGACCGGGCTGCGTCCTCAACCGGCGGCAATGGTGAGGCTGACGCAGCAACATCTCCCCGCGTTGTCACCGAAAGTGAGGCCATGACGAACAAGAAATTGTATTTGATCTTCAGCCGCCAACCTGACGACGTGTCCGACAGCGAATGGAACAGCTGGTACGAGCGGCATATGACCGAAGAGATACTGCCAACCCCAGGTTTCGTCAGTGGTCAACGGTTTTCCGTCACGCCGACCGTGCACACAGAATCTCCTTACACTCACCTTGCCCTTTACGAATACGAGGGGCGATGGCAGGACTGGGAGGAAGACCTCAATTCGCAAGTAGCAAATGGTGAGTTCACTCAGCCCGAATTCCAGGACCGCATCGAATTTGGCTACCTCGACTGCGAGCCATTGGGAGTTCGGCACGTAGCGACTGCTCGGGACGCGCGTCAACGACAGGATGTTCGAGATCGTGAATGACAACGATCTGCAATGAGCGACGCACCTGTCAGTCAAAGTGCGGGTCGGTCAGGACGAGCTGCGGTCAGGTTTGGGTCGTTCGCTAGGTGTGGTTCCCTGGGATGTTGACCGGAGCAGATCCTGAACGCGTCGAGGGCTTCTCCAATCACGTCCTGGTCACGAGGGGCGGACATCGCGGACATCGCGGATACGGGGACGCGATCGAGAGGTGAGTTGCTGCCGATGTCGGTGTGAGGTCGGTGGTGATAGTAGGTGAGCGCCAAGTCCTGGTAGATCGCGGCTCGGATTTGTCGGACAGGTAGGTGTGGGTTTAGGCCCACCCGGCGGCGAGGGTGCGGTTGACGCGTTCGACCTTGAAATAGGTCTACGGACGGTACCGGTGAGTTTGTGCGCCACCGTGCCGAGATCATTCGGCGAACGGTGTGGAGCGGTGCGTGGCTCATGAGGCCTCCCTCATCGCGCGGCACCGCTCGCAAGCTTTCTGGGAATTGCAGCTAGGTACCGACGGTGCCACGGCCGCCTTGTCGGAAGTCCCTGTGCCTCCGACGTGGTCTTCGTTTCGTGAGCGGTCCGGGACGTGGAGCGAACATTATTCGGATCGCGACGGTGTGTGCCCGCTTCGGCAGTCGATAATTCACTTTGTAACGCGAAATCTGCGCAGTTATTCTGTCCGGTTGTGCAAAATGTTGGATATATTCAAACTGATGGAGTACGCACGCACTGCCACGAAGCTGAGATGGAGAGAACATGAAGGTCGGCATCCCTCGAGAGATCAAGAACCATGAGTACCGGGTGGCGATCACCCCGGCAGGAGTGAACGAACTCGTCTCACGGGGACATGAGGTCGTCATCGAGGCGGGAGCCGGCCTCGGCTCGTCGTTCTCGGACAGCGACTACAAATATGCGGGTGCTCAGATCGTGGCTGACGCGGACGAGGTCTGGCAGACGGCCGAGCTGTTGCTCAAAGTCAAAGAGCCAATCGCCGAGGAGTACGCGCGGTTGCGTAAGGGCCAGGTCCTGTTCACCTACCTCCACCTCGCAGCATCCCGCGCGTGCACCGATGCTCTGTTGGCATCGGGCACCACCTCGATCGCTTACGAAACTGTGACGGGCACGGACGGTTCGCTTCCTTTGCTGGCGCCGATGAGCGAGGTCGCAGGGCGACTCGCACCGCAAGCGGGGGCCTACCACCTCATGGCGAGTGGCGGTGGCCGAGGTGTGCTGGTCGGGGGGGTGCCCGGTGTGCGGCCGGCGGAGGTCGTCGTGATCGGGGCGGGGGTATCCGGTAGGAACGCGGTTGCTATCGCCCACGGAATGCATGCCAACGTGACTGTTCTCGACTTGAACATCAAAGCACTGCGAGCGATCGACGATCTTTACAAGGGCGCAGTCAAGACGGTCGTCTCGAATTCACTGGAACTCGAGTCTGCAGTCGTCAGCGCGGACCTCGTCATCGGTGCAGTGCTGGTCCCCGGCGCAAAGGCCCCAAAATTGGTGTCCAATTCGCTGGTTCAGAAAATGAAGCCCGGGTCTGTTCTGGTCGATATCGCTATCGACCAGGGTGGGTGCTTCGAAGATTCTATCGCTACGACGCACGCCGAGCCCACGTACCGTGTGCACGATTCGGTCTTCTATTGTGTAGCTAATATGCCCGGCGCTGTCCCGCGCACGTCTACGTTCGCGCTGACCAATGCCACTCTTCCCTACGTTATCGCCCTCGCCGATAAAGGCTGGGAATTGGCCACGGCAGAGGATGGCGGTCTGCGTGAGGGGCTCAGTACTCACGACGGTGAGCTACTTTCGGCGAGCGTTGCCCAAGCTTTTGCCTGACTCCAGAGAATCTTGACGGGTACGAGCTGAGCAGTATCAGGGCAGGCCGTAAGGCCCTTGTGAATAATCCCGAGCGCTTGGTCCGGAGCTCTCGTGGCCGGACCAAGCGTGCTCACGAACATTCCGCAATGAACACGTCGGTCGAGCGTCAGGGTGCTGTGTTGGAATGTTCGGCACAACCAATATCGACGCACCACCTAGGATGGCATGATGGTAGCTGCGAGATTGCACTCGCAAGACCCCGTAGAACATATGGTCGCCATCGGGAGGGTCGTTTCTGGGCCGTTGCCCAGCATTGCGCAACGATTCTCGGATTACCTGGCGTCATCCTGCGCGCATGATGCGCTGATTATCTTTACCAAGGAATGCACAGGTAGACCACGTAAAGTATCAGGCGATCCGGACATCGTGAACGCTGTGACAATCAGCGAGCTTGATGCCATCAAGGCTTATGTAGCTGTCGCACAGATGTACCAAGGTGAGGCGCTACTGGGTCGTAGGATGGTCTCGGTTGCAGCCATTCTTGATGTCACTGACACTCTCCTGGTTTTGGTGAACCCTCGAATCCGTGCGCGTTCGGTCGACGCATCTTACTTGAACGCTCCTTTCGGACTAGTTGCGACATCGATTCGTCAACAGGTGGCTCAGGCCAGTCCGGACTATCTGGCAGAGTCGCGTGCAGCGACGACGGAACGAGCCCGTACCATCGCCGAGCTGACCGAGGTCCATGAAGCCGCATTGTCAGCGATACTCGACACTCTTCGGTCGAGTCGCCTTACCGACGAACGTGCGCGGTTGATCGCGAGCGACACTGCGTCATCTGCGTTGATAGCGGTGCGGGCCGCAGGCGCAGTCGATCAGGAGTTGTCAGAGGAGGCAGTAGCGACTGCGTTCGCGAGTCTGGTGGTCGAACTGCGATCTCTGTTGCGTCACAAAAGTGTCGAAGTAGAGTACGTACAACCTCCAGCTGATGGGAGGGCTCTCCCCGGAGAAATCGCACATGCGGCGAGAGCCATGGGCAAGGCCATCGTATTGGCATTTGCCGCGCAGGAGTCGTTGACGCGCTTGCGAGTGCAGTGGGGTTGCGACGGTAAGCATGTGCTTGTCGAGGTACGCGACAATGGGGGCGGCGGTGTCGATCGTGACGGTCTGATTCGACAGTTGTCGTCCCGACTCGCAATGCTTCGGGGGATTATGGACGTCGAGGTGGTGGCCGGCTGGGGTAGCCGAGTCGCGCTGTCTCTACCGCTCGATGCTCCTATAGCGAGAGCCGACGATCAGATGATCGCGAACCTGAACCGTCGGGAGCTCGATGTGTTGGCGCGCCTCGCACGTGGAATGCGCAATAAACCGATTGCAACGGAGCTCGCGATCAGTGAGAGCACTGTGAAGTTTCACGTCGCCAATATCCTCAAGAAACTAGAAGTGGGCAATCGCGGCGAAGCGGGACTACTCGGCGTCCGAGCTGGCCTCGTCATAGACGGTTGAGCCAGAGGTGCGTCACGAGATGTCGGTCGAGGTGGTCCGCCTCGCTGCACTATTGCCCTCCGCTCTGTGACGAACGAGCGCGAGCGGAGGGCAATAGTGCAGGAAATGAACGGAGTGCTTACTCGCTGATGACCGACTCGAGCAGCGCCGTACCGCCGTCTGCACCTGTGCTTTCCAGGCGTGCGAAGTCGAGGAGGCACTCTTCGTACCGAATCAAGGAGGACACGCCCGTGCGATCGTCCTCGTCCGAGATGGACTGGAGAAATTCCATGCCCCTGAGCCATGGTTCAGTGGATGGGATCCAGCCGGTCCAGAACTGCCTCCAGTTTTCGACCTGAGGGTACAAGGCGCCCCATCCGCGGCCGCGGTCTCGGGCAGCCTGCTCATCGATTTCGATCCCGCGGGCGGTCAGCAGCGGTCGAAGAGCTTGCGCCTTCGCCTTCTCGACCGCTACCAGCGCATCCGCTGCCCGCTCGTGCTCTTGTGCCGATACGTGTGTCTTGACGGCCTCCCATGCGGCTTCGCTGCTGATCACAGCACCATAGAGTTCCGCCACAAAAGCTGACTTCAGTGTGGAGCTGTTCGATTCGAGATCGATGGTCACGTGACTCCTTCTTGTTGACCTCAGGCGAAAAAGCATTACGGTATGCATTCTACAATCTGTGAGGACGAGACTGGCCCGCACGCTCAGATCAGTTGGTCCGCTGCGTCCGGTCGGTGCTCATTGCGGCGTGCTATCAGGCCGGCGCACCACAATACGGCGATTGTTCCCAGAACGGTCCACACGAGACCAGCGCTCGCACCCTCGGCCTCCGCAATCGAATACGCGATGATGAAGCCGGTTCCCAGCAGACCCAGAACAGACACTGCGCCGAAGCCGATGTCTCGCCTGCGAACCGAGTCCATGATGCCGACGACAGCAACTATCACATAGGCAACGAGCCAGGAGTACGAACTCATGGTGAAAAGATCGATGAACGTGGTGAACATAGGCCGGCCAATGACTAGCACGAACACCGCAAGAACGATGATCGAGAGTATGCAGATCGCCGCAGTCGCGCGAGCGGGCGTATGACGTTTGGGATCGATGTGGGCGAGTGACCGGGGAAGCATGCCGTCCTGAGCGGCGGTCCCTACGATTCGCCCTGCAGCGCTGATGAATACGATCAAGGAACCCATACTGGTCAGGAAGATCAAAGCGTCGGCAATCGAGCCGATGATAGCGACATTGCCCTCGTCGGCGAGAATGGACAACGGCGAGCTCCCCTCGGTGAGAGTGTCCAGGTTCTCCATCATGATGGGCAGAGTGAGTAGGATTCCGACGACTCCGACGAGGCCACCACACACCACGACGGCTCTGAGGATCGGAGGAATGGTTCGTCGGGGATTAGCCGTTTCCATCGCCAGTGCAGTAAAGCCTTCGAACCCGGAGAAGATGCCGAAGGCCAGGACCACGCCGGGCAGGAACAACGCGAGCGAGAAGTCCTGCAGCTGCAGCTGAGGCGTCAAGTCGAGGCCGCGATGCGCGACCGCGGCGATGATGCAGTAGACGATGAACGGCATGCCGATCCAGCCCAGAACGACGGCAACGTTCACGGACACCGACACTCCGCGTTGCACCAACCAGTAGCCGAAAGCCAGTAGTGCAGCCGCGATGACGACCTGTGCGAAGTGATTATTCACTTCGATACTGCTGATGCTGTTGACGAAGCTGACGAGGTACACCAGCATGTTCGCCGAGAACACCGTCAACATGCATGCGTATCCGACCATCAGGCATACGCCCACGAGGGAGCCGAGACGCTCTCCCGATTCGAGGTTGACGTACGACATCAGGGAGCCCGTCGCAAGATGGCGGCGTGCATAACGCGCAACGATGATCGCCAGGGTTCCGACGATCACTGTGCCGACAAGCATGGCGAGCCACGAGCTCCACGCAGACGAGTAAGCCATAGTGGCGCCCTGAGCTGCAAGAATCACCGGTAGAGCAAGCCCGGAGAGGGCAAAGAATAGGGCGCGTTTGGGTGAGATGACGCCCTGCGCGAGCTGGGTCTGACCGACTGCGTCCTCTGTGTGACCGTTGAGTTCAGGACCCGGATTGTCTTCCGCTGTGGATGGATGTGCCATCTGTACTCCTCCTGGAGGACGTGGACGCCGCCTGGCGTCTTCGAAGTGTGATGGGGGGTGGATCGCGCGACAGTGCGCCAAAAAATGGACCTAAGTACCGTCCGCGTGACCGCGACAGCATCCCGTCTACCGAGCGAATCACGCATGATGCAATGTATAACGTTTGCACTGTAACCCTCGTCACAACGGACTACAAGTGATCTGATGTTTACATGCCGGTGTGAGCGAAGGGTCATGAAAAGTCAGGTCTGAGCTGAAACCCTCGTGCGATACGTCAACCCGCGGCCATGTAGCTCACTCGGCGTGTAGTTCGACGCGCTCGAGGTCTCAGACGGAGAGTGGCCCGAAGGTCGTGAGGCGGTTCTACCGAGCGTTCGCCGGTCGATTCACAGACCCGCCCGAAATCTCTCACTTGTGAGCGAAGTCTTGCGGCTCGGTTTCCGGTGGCGTGCGCGCGAGTACCCTTCCGAGGGCCAATGCTGCAGTTCGTACGGCCGGAGCCAGCATCTCCGGGGCGAAGTCCTGTGTGGGAACCGATACCGACAACGCGGCTATGGGTGAGCCGGCCACCACAACTGGTGCCGCCAAACAGCAACCCCCCAGCGCTGCCTCTTCTCGTTCAGTCGCGACACCCGACCGTCGAGCAGCTGCTAGTTGCCGGACGAGCATCTGCGGATCGACGATCGAATGCGTCGTGTACCGGCGCAATGGCCTCATCAGAATCTCTGCCTGTACTTCTGCGGTCTCCGAAGCAAGCAATGCCTTGCCGACCGCTGTGCAGGTCAGCGGTAGTCGTCCGCCGATCTGAGATGGCAGCGGGAGTGAGGAATGGCCGTGGATCTTCTCAACGTATACTGCGTCGTGTCCGTCGCGCACCGCCAGATGGACGGTCTGCTCCGTCACCGCGAAGAGATCCTGCATGAACGGCATCGCGGCAGTACGCAGCCGATGCTTCAACCCTACTCTCTCCCCAAGTTCGAACAGGGCCATGCCAAGTTCGAATGTGTTGCCGTGGCGAGAGATCCAGCCGA
Source organism: Rhodococcus sp. NBC_00297 (assembly GCF_036173065.1). Lineage (NCBI taxonomy): Bacteria > Bacillati > Actinomycetota > Actinomycetes > Mycobacteriales > Nocardiaceae > Rhodococcus > Rhodococcus sp. NBC_00297. The sequence continues at coordinate 30,706 of NZ_CP108042.1, read as the reverse complement.
GCCCGACGAGAGCGCTCAACAGTCGGTGAGTGGTCGATCGGGGCAGACCCGTTCGAACGGACACCTCGGCGAGACTCAACGCCGTGCCGCCCGGGAACACGTCCAAGATCAAGGCTGAACGCTGCAACAAGGACAACGCATCCCGTTTCATGGGACACATCCTATCGCTGCTGTATGGGCGGGGATAGCTTCGAGCTCATGACACCAGTCGGATCCCACGCGATCGAAGTTGCTGCCGATCGTCTGGCCCACGCAGCCAGAGTTCGAACGCCCTGTGCTCCGGTGCGAGACCTGATCGGGCGCGACGACGTCGGAGCTGCGTATCTTGTGCAGTCCCGCAACGTCGACTCTCTGGTTCGCTCGGGTCGCCTAATCGTGGGTCGCAAAATCGGACTCACATCGAAGGCCGTACAGGCGCAATTGGGAGTGGATCAGCCGGACTTCGGTGTCCTCCTGGACGATTTCGACGTCTCGGATGTGGGTGCGATCGCGTTCGACAGGCTACTGCAGCCCCGTATCGAAGCGGAGATCGGCTTTCTCCTCGCTTCGGACATCGAGGAGCCGACCACCGCCGAGAGGGTGCAGTCATCTGTGAGTACGGTGTTCGCGTCGTTCGAGATCGTCGACAGTCGTATTTCGGATTGGGACATCAGTCTCGCTGACACGATTGCCGACAACGCCTCGTCGGGCCTGTACGTGTTGGGGGACCGTGTTGATCGCACCGCTGTTCCGAATCTGGCCGACGTCACGATGACGATGACAGCCGACGGCGAACTCGTATCGGAAGGACGGGGTTCGGACTGTCTCGGCAGCCCGTGGGAGGCACTCGCGTGGCTGGCGAACACAAGTATCGAGTACGGAAGTGCCCTCCGCGCGGGCGAAGTCGTTCTGTCCGGCGCACTCGGCCCGATGGTCTCCGTGACCCGCGGTTCTACTTTTCACGCTTCCATCGTCGGCGTCGGCGACGTGACAGCGACATTCACAAAATGACCCCCCCGCAGGTTTCGAAAGGCACGTGAGGACCATATGAGTAAGTCCAAGGTCGCAGTGATCGGATCAGGCAACATCGGCACCGATCTCGTCATCAAGTTGAAACGCGTTGCACAGAACCTCGAGATCGCCGTGCTCGTCGGTATCGATCCAGCCTCCGACGGTCTGGCGCGCGCCCGTCGCATGGGGATCGACACTGTCGATTCCGGCGTGCAGGGTCTCATCGAACACCATGACTTCGACGACATCGACATCATCTTCGATTCCACTTCTGCGAAAGCGCACCTGGCCAACGAACAAGCCCTCCGGCCGCACGACAAGCGCTTGATCGACCTGACTCCTGCAGCGATCGGTCCGTACGTAGTGCCGGCAGTCAATCTCGACGAACATCTCGGGGCAACCGATGTGAACATGGTGACCTGCGGTGGTCAGGCCACCATTCCAATCGTGGCGGCTGTCTCCGCGGTCACCTCCGTTCATTACGCGGAGATCGTGGCCTCCATCGCGTCGAAATCTGCGGGACCTGGTACCCGCGCGAACATCGACGAGTTCACCGAAACTACCTCCGAGGCAATCGTTGAGGTGGGTGGCGCCGCGTACGGCAAAGCCATCATCGTCCTGAACCCAGCAGAACCCCCGCTCATCATGCGTGACACCGTCCTCCTGCTCGTCTCCGATCCTGACCAGGAGGAAATCCGCAGATCAATTCAGAACATGGTTGGAAAAGTATCGGCGTACGTCCCCGGTTACAGACTCAAACAGGAGGTCCAGTTCGCACGCCTCGACGACGCGGAGTCTGTCAGAACCCTGACCGGAGGCATCGACAGAGGCCCGAACTTGTGGAAGGTGTCCGTTTTTCTCGAAGTCGAAGGCGCCGCCCACTACCTCCCAGCCTATGCAGGAAACCTCGACATCATGACCTCCGCCGCCATACAGGTTGCGGAGAAAATCGCCGAGAACAACATGGAGAAAGCGCGATGAGCGAGACGACAGCCCGGCCCAACGTGACGGACGGCGCCGCGCTCTACATTCAGGACGTCACTCTTCGTGACGGCATGCATGCCATGCGACATCGCATCAGCCCCGAGAATGTTGCCCGTGTTGCCAGCGCCCTCGACAGCGCCGGGGTCGATGCCATCGAGGTGACACACGGTGACGGTCTCGCGGGCCATAGCTTGACGTACGGTCCCGGTAGTAACACTGACTGGGAATGGATCGAGGCCGCCGCTGCGGTCGTGCACCGGGCGAAGCTGACAACGTTGCTGCTTCCGGGAGTCGGAACCGTCACCGAGCTCGAGCACGCATACAAACTGGGAGTGACCTCGGTAAGAGTCGCAACGCACTGCACGGAAGCGGATGTGGCTGCGCAGCACATCCAGAAAGCACGCGAACTCGGAATGGATGTTGCCGGGTTCTTGATGATGTCCCATCTCGCCGAGCCCGCACAGCTGGCGGACCAGGCAAAGCTGATGGAGTCCTACGGCGCGCAGTGTGTCTACGTCACCGACTCCGGTGGGCGGTTGACGATGGACGGGGTTCGTGAGCGGGTACGCGCCTACCGCGATGTACTTGATGCGGACACGCAGATCGGGATCCACGCTCACCAGAACCTGTCGTTGTCAGTGGCCAATTCCATCGCCGCGGTGGAGGAAGGTGTCACACGCGTCGACGCGTCGCTGGCAGGACACGGTGCCGGTGCCGGCAATTGCCCGATCGAGCCCTTCGTGGCGGTCGCGGACCTGTACGGGTGGAAGCACAACTGCGACCTGTTCGGTCTGCAGGATGCCGCCGACGACATCGTGCGTCCGTTGCAGGATCGACCCGTGCAGGTCGACCGTGAGACTCTCACACTCGGCTATGCAGGTGTCTACTCGAGCTTTCTGCGCCACGCCGAAGCTGCAGCCAAGCAGTACGGACTCGACACCCGAACCATCCTTATGGCAGTCGGCGAACGAGGGTTGGTCGGTGGCCAAGAGGACCTGATAACCGACATCGCCCTCGACTTGGTGGCATCTCGAACATGATTCGGTCAACCGTCGTTAAAAGTCTCTGCAACACAGAGAGTCGGGGGAAAGTGAGGCGTGGCCAATCTCGTGTCACCGCGCGGGTCAATCCCCACGGTGCCGACAAGCGATGAACTGGCCTGGGCAATGTTCTCCGAAGAACTGAACGGCCCATTCGTGCGGAGCGCGTGCTCATAGGCAAAGGGAAGGCACTCCGACGGAATGTCTGCCTAGCTGTACTGATCGGTCTTCGCGCGCGGAGGTACTTTCGGCAGTTGATGGAGCCCCGTAATGTTGCCGGCCCGTGTCAGAAGACCGTCGAAAATCCCGCTGACATCAGCTTCGACTCAACCAATCCACAATTTTTTGGAGAGAAAATGCCCCAAACAGTGCGTGCTGTCGTCGCTCGGAGCAAGGGTGCTCCGGTGTCCATCGAGACCATCGTCGTTCCGGATCCCGGTCCCAACGACGTCGTGGTGACGATCCAGGCGTGTGGTGTGTGCCATACCGACCTGCACTACCGCGAGGGTGGAATCAACGACGAGTTCCCGTTCCTGCTCGGCCACGAAGCCGCGGGTGTCGTGGAGACCGTCGGTGATGCGGTGACACACGTCGAGGTCGGAGACTTCGTCGTCCTGAACTGGCGCGCAGTGTGCGGACAGTGTCGTGCCTGCAAGCGCGGTGAGCCCTGGTACTGCTTCGACACCCACAACGCCTCCCGCACGATGACGCTCGAGGACGGAACCGAACTGTCTCCGGCACTGGGCATCGGAGCATTCGCGGACAAGACGCTCGTCCACGAGGGCCAGTGCACCAAGGTCGACCCCTCCGCCGACCCCGCCGTCGTCGGACTGCTCGGCTGCGGCGTGATGGCAGGCCTCGGCGCGGCGATGAACACCGGCAACGTCGGACGCGGTGACTCCGTCGCCGTCATCGGATGCGGCGGCGTCGGCAACGCCGCGATCGCCGGGGCTCGGCTGGCAGGCGCAGGCACGATCATCGCGGTCGACCGCGACAAGGGAAAGTTGGAGTGGGCTCGCGATCTGGGCGCCACACACACCGTCGACGCCTCCGACGTGGATGCGGTCGAGGCCATCCAGGAACTGACCGGCGGCTTCGGGGCCGACGTCGTCATCGACGCCGTCGGGCGTCCGGAGACGTGGAAGCAGGCGTTCTACGCCCGCGACCTCGCCGGCACCGTCGTCCTCGTCGGTGTCCCGACGCCGGAGATGACCCTCGAGATGCCGCTCATCGACTTCTTCAGCCGCGGTGGGTCGCTCAAGTCGTCCTGGTACGGCGACTGCCTGCCCGAGCGCGACTTCCCGATGCTGGTCGATCTCTATAAGCAGGGCCGGTTGCCCCTCGAGAAGTTCGTCACCGAGCGCATCTCGCTCGACGACGTCGAAGCGGCGTTCGACACCATGGCCAAGGGCCAGGTCCTGCGTTCGGTGGTGGTTCTGTGACCACGCCATCCGGCTTCCGGGTCGAAAGGGTCGTCACCTCCGGCACGTTCGAGCTCGACGGCGGATCCTGGGACGTCGACAACAACATCTGGATCGTCGGCGACGACTCCGAGGTCGTGGTGATCGATGCCGCTCACGCCGCCGGCCCGATCGTCGACGCCGTCGGTGGCCGGAAGGTCGTCGCCGTGGTGTGCACCCACGGACACAACGATCACGTGACGGTCGCGCCCCAGCTCGGAGAGCTCTGTAACGCACCCGTGCTGCTGCACCCCGCAGACGACGTGCTCTGGAAAGCATCGCACCCCGACTTCTCCTACTGGAGTCTCGACGACGGCGCTAAAATCGGAGTGGCAGGGACCGAACTGGTCGCAATTCACACGCCCGGTCATTCACCGGGGTCCAGTTGCCTTTACCTCCCGGAAGCCGGTCACCTGTTCAGCGGCGACACACTGTTCTCCGGTGGACCGGGCGCCACCGGGCGGTCGTACTCCGACTTCCCGACCATCATCGGCAGCATCCGGGAACGTCTGTTCGCACTCCCGCCCGAGACGATCGTGAACACCGGTCACGGCGACGGGACCTCGATCGGCGACGAGTCACCTCATCTCGAGGAATGGATCGCGCGCGGATACTGAACACGGCGCCGGGTAACGAACCGGACGACCGATGGAAGTGGGCGCTGCGCGTAGATGACGGCTTGGTCAACACACGCAGCGCCCATTTCGCCGCTCATCGACACCCGGTCGGGCATCGGCCGGCGTTCTGTGGCAGAAGCTATCCGGTCGCCGAACAAGGCAATGCGCCCGGTGCTCCTTCGATATCAAGACAGACGTCGGATTAGCAGAATCATAGTTTTCACATGTGGAATAATTATCTCGGCAGTGTGCCCGACGTTCGTGCGATCACGTGAGACGTAAGTCTGACCGGTGTCGATCCCGATGTGCGAACCGACCCGCCGCCGAGGCCGCCACATCTGTCGACTCGCAAGATACCGCGCTGAGATGATCTGAGTAGCTCTAGTGACTTGCGCCCAGTTCTATGCACAATACCCCGAACATGATCAGTACGATTCCGAATGCCATCCTCGCCGATAAACGCTCATGGAATATGTAGTGTCCCGCGATCGATGTCAGCGCCACTCCGCATGCGCCCCAGATTCCATAAGCAATACCGACGCTCATGCCAGCGCCCAAGGTTTTGGCAAGGAGCACAAATGCCGCTCCATAGCCTACAGCGACCGGAATCAACCATTTCTTCCGGCGCCCCCCCTCCGACGCACGCAGCGATACGGTACCTGCAACCTCAGACAAAATAGCTGCACCTAGAAACCACCACATCACATACTGCTCAGTTCGACATCTGTGCTGGCCCCCGGCGATGTGGAACCAGTCTCGATCAAGACAACACCCGCTATCACAAGAACTATTCCGGTACCTATCGCGGCGTTCAGGTGGTCATCGAACAGTACGGCCCCCAGCAACGCTGTCAGGGCGATGCCGACCGCCGACCATACCCCATAAACGACTCCTATCGGAGCGCCGGTTCGCAGTATCAATGCAAGTAGTGCGAACGACACGCCGTAACCGATCACGAACACCGCAATACCAGATCGGCGACGTGGTGGCCGCCATCTTCAATGACATCGTCCCTGCTACTTCGATTGTAATTGCGAACGACAGAAGCAACCATGCCTCGTTCTTCATATATTGCCTTTCAGTGCGGTAACTCGCATTTGATTGAGACGGCCCGGTTGGTGCGTGAACGGAGACCCCTCGTGGTCCGACGTGCGGCGCAACTGGTCGAACTGCCATCTTCTCGGGACCCGCCGTGCCCGTCGAATAGCATGTAACGTGATGACACGTACGAAGACCGCGCCGCGCCGTCCGGATCGCAGTCGGCGCCAGCGAATCATTGATGCAACTCTCACGGTCATCGCGGATTTCGGTGTCGAGGGGTTGACGCACCGCCGGGTTGCTGTCACTGCCGGGGTGCCTGCTTCAGCCCCCTCGTACTACTTCGATTCCATCGAGGACCTTTTGCAGGCCGCTCTAGTGGAAGTCGTCGCGCTCGAGATGCAAGCTTTTCGCAGGCGCCTCTCAGGTCTCGAGTCGGTCAGCCAATTGCCGGAACTGCTCGCTGCCTATGTTGTCGAAGGCGTTCGTCAGGATCCGGCGAAGATTGTGGTTTTCGGCGAACTGCACGTTGCAGCGTTGAGGCGGACCGGCTTGCGCGAGGTTGTCAATGAGTGGGATTCGATGTGGCTGGACTTACTGGCGCCCATGATCGGTGCTAGAGCAGCGCTCACCACTACCTTGCTGTCCGGAGAACTGTCGCAGCGTGCGCTCAGGTCGAGTGACAATCTGGACGCAGCAGAGGTTGAAGAGATTTTTCGATCGGCGTGTGGACTTCCTCAAAACCACGTCGACCACACCTGAGCACCCTGACTATGACCGGGATCAAGATGGCTTCATCAGTTCCAGATACTGGTTCAACGCCGTTTTGATGAGTGCCTCTCGAACTGGATTGTTGGGCCCCGGAACAAACCGATGTGAATTGACACCTCGCTGGTTCAGTTCAGCAAGTCCGCAATCTTCTTTGTTCGTTATATCGAATATTTCAGTCAAGGTTTTGATCGAATAGTCCACATCTTCGACGGCATCTTCATGAACGAACCATTGCGAAACCAGACGCGTGGTGTCTTTGTCGATCGGTGCAATATCCAAGCTGACAGCATGGTCAGCGAAGTAAACTGGTCCGGTAAAGAATGGAATATTGAGATATCCTACGCTGAGGTCCGGCACGAAGCCAGCGCCGAGTGGTTTGGATGAGACCCATTCGCCGTCCATCGAGAATGATTTCATTCCCTTGCGCAATGGGAAGTGACGTTGGTTTCCGCCTGTGTCGTGTTGCGATGTGGTATAAAATCCCGAGTAATCGCATGTGGCGGAAAGCGACTGATGCGCTCCGGGGCAGTGGTAGCATTCGCAGTTGTTCTCCAAGAGCAACTTCCAGTTTGCTTTGACGATATACTCTTTTTGACACGCAATCTTGGTACGTTCAGGTTCCATTCGTCGTAAAAGTTCGATATTGCTGACTGATGGGCCAAGTGTATCCGCTAGCGGGGGCGCCTCGTCAGGATTGCCTAACCAGACCCAGATCCCGCCGTGGAAAATGTCACAATATGCTTCGTGCAACGGCCAATCCGAATAATTGAGAGTCGTCGTGTCCGGGGATCCGGGAACTCCTTGAAGTTGGCCGTTCATCCCGTATGTCCAATTGTGATAAGGGCATACAAGGCGACTTGCTGTACCGGCCGTTCCGGTGGTGCAAAGTTGTGCACCCCGGTGTCTGCAGACGTTGTAGAACGCCTTCAAGCGAAGCTCGTGGTCCCGGGTGAAAATCAAGCTTTCCGGACCTATGCTGCGGCTGAAGAAATCTCCCGGTGCGCGTACTTGGCTGACGTGCCCCGCATAGAGCCATTGGCGGTAAAATAATTTCTGCAGCTCTTCGTCATAGATCTCCTGAGAGACGTAGTAAGAACGGGGCAGACTTGTGAAGTAGTCGAGATGTTCGATAGCGGTCGGCATTCGGCGCTCCCGTGATTGTTGGGACAGTTGTCCTAACGGCGTCAGACGATTTTGTCAGGGGTGGTCGTCGCTGTCAACGGGTGGAACCAGGCGGAGTCAGGTCTTCCGGTGAGAGCGTGGAGACATGCAGAAGATCCGTTGCGCTCAGGGAGAGAGACGACCGTCCTACAGACAAGAGCCGGGGGTACGTCTACGAGCCACGAATCTCGGTTATGTCTGCAATTGGGCGGTGTCGGTGCGACGCCGGAAGCCAGTCGCGACGCCTGCATCACCCGCACTGTGACCGATGACGGTGTCGTGTCTCCGGGGTCTTTCACTGAGCCTCATCAATGGCGGTCTTCGCCAGAGCAAAGGCTCGGTTGCTGTTCGGGACGCCCGCATACACGGCGGTATGGAGGAATACTTCCGCGAGTTCGTCGGGGTCGATTCCTGCTCGAAGAGCTGCGCGAATGTGCATGTCGAGTTCGTGTTCGTTTCCAACGGCCGTCAGGATCCCGATGGTGAGCAACCGTCTGGTGTGGTGGCTGAGGCCGGGTCGGCTCCAGATGTCGCCCCACGCAGTGCGGGTGATGAAGTCCTGAAAAGGTTCCGTGAAAGAGGTTGTCGCAGCGATAGAGCGATCGACATGGTCGTCGCCCAGAACGGAGCGACGGACGGTGGTACCGACGGACGTGGCCAGCGTGCGGCTGAGGGCGATCCCGATATGAGTGAGAAGAAGATCTGTGACGATGCCAGCCTGCTCGATGCTAGCGATGTGGGCCGCGGGACCGATCACGTTCATCGTTGCTCTTCGAATACTCGCTGCTAGTAGGGACATCACTGACGGTGGCGTCGCGGGATCGTGGTCGCCGGCGATAATCAGGGTGCGCGCGGAGATACGGTCGAGGTCCGGTCGGGCATCCCATCGCGCGAGAGCTTCGCAACAGGCTGCGTACCCTTCGTCGTCGACAGCGCGAATCATGTCGAGCGATCGCTCGACAAGTCGGGCATCTCGTTGGGCGAGTGCAGGTGTGAACCACCGCTCGACGACCGAGCTGGCGATGGCGCCGATCCCATGGCGTCGGACGTCGTCGGCGCGTGCTGTCCAGTTCGTGGGGTCTCCGAATTGTGCAGCAGTACACAACAACGTGAGGGACGCGACTCTTTCTGGTCTGTGAATGGCGATCCACTGGAAGACCGCCCCTCCCAGGGACAACCCGACAAAATGGGCGCTCGCCACGTCGAGAGTATCGAGCAACGCGAGCACATCGGATGCGAGGTCTGCGATCGTGTACGGGCCCGCCGGTGCAGGGCTGCCACCATGGCCCCGATGATCAGCTGTGACCACTGTCGCCACTGCAGACAGAGGCCCGACCTGAGGTGCCCACATGGAGCGGTCCGACCCCAGTGATCCGAGTAGTACGACGGTGCCGGCCCCGGCAGGGCCGGCGACGACTTCGTGCGCGAGTGAAACTGTCACGGGGTTCTCATCTCGGGGTTGGAAACATGAGCAAGGGCGGAATCGACGAGGTCTCCTGCGTGGCCGGTGTAGTGGTCTGGGTCCAGCAGGGTTAGCACGACATCGCGACCCAGGTGGTCGAGTATTCGGGGGTCGTCGTCGAGCCGTCGGCCACTCATACAAGCCTCGGTGACGATCGTGCGGGCGTCATCGACATGTTGTGCCAGTGCAGCGGTCACGCGTTCAGCGAAGATAGCTCCACCCGTGATGCCCAGATTCCGACGCATCACGTCGGCGTGCACACGCAACCCGGTCAACGATTCGGCGAGTCGCGCCGTCGCCCCCCCGGTACCGCGGACGACGTCGACCGCGGTAAGCCATTCGGCGTGCCACAATCCCGACGCGCGTTGATGATCGTGCGACATCGTGGACAGAATGGTGGCGACGGCGCCGGGGACACGAGATGCCGCAGCGCGAGCGGTGATCGCTGCCACGGGGTTGCGTTTGTGAGGCATGGCTGACGATCCGCCGGGTGCGCTCTCCGCCACCTCGCCTACTTCTGTCGTACTGAGCAGAGTTATCGTCAGGGCGGGACCGGAGCATGCACCGGCCATGACACCGAACGCTGTGGCGATTCGCGCGAGAGGAACCCTGTCGGTATGCCAGGGTACGGGTGGCTCCCGTAGTCCGAGTCTCGCTGCCAGTGCGGTCGACACGGTCCTACCTTCTGGGTGAAGTGCAGCCAGAGTGCCGGCGGCTCCGCCGATCTGAATTACGGCGGATTCGAGAGCGGACGACAACAGAGTGGCCGCGTCGTACATCGAGACCGCCCACCCGGCGGCAACTGCCCCGAATGTGGTCGGTGCGGCCTGCTGTCCCAGCGTTCGCGCCACCATCGTGGTGTCGCGATGCCGGCGCGCCAAATCTGCGGCCGCGTCGACACAGCGACGGGCGTCGGAGAGAACTGAGTCTCCCGCGCGCCGCAGCAGGAGCATCAGCGCTGTGTCCATGACGTCTTGACTGGTAGCACCGTGGTGGACCGACCGCGGCGCCACGGTTGCCGTACGCCGTAGCCACTCAACGAGTGGTATGACCGGATTGCCGCCGGACGCGGCTTCGTGGCCGAGCGCGACGATATTGCATTCTTCGGCGAGATATGTGGCTGCGCGCTCAATTTCCTCGGCATCACCGCCCGGGATCAGGCCAGCGGACGCGCAGGCGTATCCGAGCGCTACTTCGACATCGAGCAGCGCGCGGACCCATGCGGTGTCGCTGAGCGCCGTCGACACTGCGGACGATCCGAACACCGGATCGAACAGCGGCGAGCTCACAACAGAAAGAACGGGGTCTCGAACCCGTCCGCGTCCTGCACGACGACGCGTAGATGATAACCACCAGGCACGGTATCGGCGATGAGAGCAGACCGTCGATGAGCTGGCACCGTGGCCAGCACGGGATCTGCTGCATTGGCATCCTGCTCGTCCGGGAAATACACTCTGGTCACCAAACGTTCGAGCATTCCTCGGGCGAAAATTCCGACGTCGATGTGAGGCGCCTCGATCCGGCCTTCCTCCGCTGGGAGTGGACCCGGTTTGACAGTGTGCACGACAGCGGTTCCGTTCTCGTTCGCTACAGCACGTCCGAAGCCACGAAATCCCCTCGGTGACAGTCGCACGCGGCCTCGTGGATCGTCGTCGTGATCGAATCGTCCTGCAGCGTCGGCCTGCCAAGTTTCGATCATCGCATCCGCAATCGGATCGCCCGACCCGTCCACCAGAGTGATGGAGACGTCTATGCTTCCGGCTGTCCCGGGTGGAACGACGTCGGGTCCATCGGGCCAAGGTAGTCCGATGTGCAGGTAAGGGCCGACCGTCTGCGACGGTGTCTGTCCAAACGGTACCGTCGTGAAATTGCCGGTTTCCGATGAGTAGCGCGGGACGAAAACAGTGTTCGAGGAATCAGTCGTCATGATCATGTCCTTCGAACGGAGTGGCGTTGCGACCCCGCAGAACGATGTCGAAGCGGAACCCGAGTGCCCAGCTCTCACGGGTCGCATCGTGATCGTAGACACTGACCATCCGTTGACGAGCCCCATCGGGTACCGAATTGTAAATAGGATCCTGAAAAAAGAGAGGGTCGTCCGGAAAGTACATCTGCGTCACGAGGCGCTGCGTGAAAGCGGTTCCGAACAGTGAGAAGTGAATGTGTGCGGGACGCCACGCGTTACCGTGGTTACCCCACGGATAAGCGCCGGGCTTGACGGTGGTGAAGGAATAGTGGCCGGTGGAATCGGTCAGTACCCGCCCGACACCTGCGAAGTGCGGATCAAGCGGTGCGGGCCACGTGTCGAGCGCGTGTCGGTAGCGTCCGGCCGCGTTGGCCTGCCATACCTCGACCAAAGCATGGGGAATCGCGCGTCCGTCGCTGTCCAGCACGCGACCATGCACGATGATGCGTTGTCCCTGAGCCTCGCCGCCGTTGACCCGCGTCAGGTCGGCGTCTGCCTCGGTCACACGTTCCTCGCCCAGAACTGGACCGGTGATTTCGGTGAGCCTCTGCGGTAGAAGCACCAACGGTGAGCGCGGATGTCGTAATGAGGTGGTGCGGTAGTCGGCGAAATCCCGCGGTGCGTGGTCAGCCGACTGATCACGGTAAGGGCCTGACGTGGCTGCGCCCGATGTGGAAGTACCCGAGAGGTACAACAGGGAGGCGTCTGTCGTTCGGCGGTGCGGCTGGTGGGATTCTGGCGTGGTGCTCACGGACGACCTCCGTTCGACCATCCGGTATATCCCTCGGCGAGGTAGGCGGCCCCGTTTTCAGATCCGGCGATGCTTGCAAGTTCGGAGAGTTGACGGCGCTCGTCGAACGCAGATGTTTCTGGAAGGCGGTGCAACATTGTCGTCATCCAGTACGAGAAGTGCTGCGCCTTCCACACTCGTTCGAGTGCGCGGTCGCTGTATTCGGACAAGGCATCGAGGTCCCGCTTCCCGAGTGCTCGCTCGAGCACTTCGGCCAAGACACGCACATCGGCAAGAGCAAGATTGAGCCCCTTGGCGCCTGTCGGCGGCACAGTATGGCCGGCGTCTCCGACGAGCAGGAGTCGTCCACTGCGCAGTGGTGTCTGCACAAAGCTGCGGAAAGGCAACACGGCCTTCTCCAGAACGGGTCCCTGCAGCAGTTCGAAACCGTCGTGTCCCGAGAGCCTGGTCTGCATCTGTTCCCAGATTCGGTCGTCCGACCACGTTGCTGGGTCCTCTGACGCATCGCACTGGAAGTACATACGTTGCACATCAGCGGTCCTCTGGCTGACCAGGGCGAAGCCGTCCTGGTGCCGGGCGTAGATCAACTCCGGTGCACTGGGCGGTGCAGCCACGAGAACACCGAACCAGGCGAACGGGTACTCACGGAAAAACTGAGACGCCCCGCGGATCGACGTGCGGCACGTACTTCGAGAGCCGTCCGCCCCAACAACGATGTCGGCGACGACTCGGTGGGTCAATCCCTCGGAATCGGTGAACGTCACGTGCGGAGTGTCGTCAAGATCGTCCACGTCGTGAATCTCGGTATCGGCGATACCGTATCGAAGATCGCCCTTGTCACGTGTGCGCGATGCGTGGAGATCGAGGAACACGTCGGTCTGAGGATAGAGCCAGCAGGAAGCATCGACGAGACGGCGAAAGTCGATGCGGTGGCTGGCGCCGTCGAAGCGCAGATCGATACCGGTGTGTTCGTGGCCGTCGGCGAGGACTCGGTCAGATGCTCCACTGTCGACGAGCAGACGAACGCTGTCCTGCTCCAGGATGCCGGCACGGTGTGTCGTTGCTATCTGGTGATGAGTCCGGGTATCGAGAACGACGCTGTCGATGTCGGCGATGTGCAGCAGATGGGAAAGCAGGAGGCCGGCCGGGCCGCCACCGACGATGGCGACTCGGGTGCGTGTCGTGGTCATGGTCGGCACGGTAGTGAGCATGCTCACGTGGGTCGACCCTACGATTTCACTGGGTGACATTATTTCTCGAATCACTCTCAGGCCGGTCGGTCTATGACTCCTCGACCGACGTGAGGCATTGCACGACGTCGCTGCCGGAAGTCGAACCACGGAGCCGTCGGAGCACCCTGAACTCACGACGCGCGAACAGGAAGACCTGAACGCGACGGGGTGCAGACCTTCTCTCGCGTCGACAATCTTCGAGACGCCGTTATCGGTGACGGAATTCGAGGGTGGTGTGGCGTACCTGCCCCGAAGTGGTGGTCGGGTTTCCTACAGGCCAGCGGCCGACACAGCGAACACTGTCGCCAACATCAAACAGACAATGGCCGCATCGAGTCGGTCTCGGTTGGCGTCGTTGCGGTCGCGTGGCAATTCTTCTTCGGACTGTACGTTCTCGTGTTCTCCCCGACACGAGTTGCCGGATACATCGCCGTCCGGTGTTACTCGGCGGCCGAGGAGCAGATTGACCACGAACAGAGTCGCGGCAGCGGCATAGAACAACACCGCACCGGAGATGAGGCCGACCTGCGGCGTCACCTCGGTCCGGGCGGTGCGAGATCACCGGAGTCGGCGAACACCAACCGCCCCGATTTCAGCGCGACAGCCCACCGGCGCGCCGGCGCCCAAGCGCGACCCGTAGCCGCCGCGTCGAGCAGCGCATCACCGAAGTCGTCGATGATGCAACCTGGTTCGGGCCGGTCGAGTCCGGGCGTGGCGACTGTGACCTCGACACCTACGGCCGGGGTGAAATTCGTGGTACGTCCAGGTTCGCTGGTCATGGGCAGCATTGAACCAGACGTCGCACGGGTCGATGCGCTCCGACAGCGCGTGGCCGTGGTGAGGCAGAGAAGGGTGGGACCAGCATGTTGGACGTCAGTGCGTTATACGAGGCCGGGGGCGAGATCCGCCGGCGGGAACACCACGTCCACATCGGCGGGAGTAACGGTGCGCGCAGCGTCTCTCAGACCGGTGCCCCCGACATCATTGCCTCGATCTCGACCTCGGACGCGAGACTCAATGGCGCACCGATCCCGTCATCGCCACCCACGCCGACTCCACTCGCGGTTGCATCATTCCGCAATCCTAGGCGAACACCGTAAAGAACTCCCGGAGGTGACGATTCAAACGCGAAATAATGACCGCTGAGGTCGCAACTAAGGTTGAGTTTGTCCGCCACCTCCAGTGATGTTGCGGCACAACAGATACAACCAGATCAAATTCATAGAAAAGTACTGTCTAGGGGTAGAAAATATCACCTCCATGAATTAAGGTAGAAACACTTCATGAATAGCTGAAAGGCGCAATTCATGTCCGGAATCACCGTCTACACCAAGCCCAACGGCCAGCAGTGCCGGGCGACGTTCCGGGCGCTCGACAAGGCCGGCCTCGACTACACCGCCGTCGACATCAGCGTCGACACCGAAGCCCGCGACTACGTCCTCGCCCTCGGCTACCTGTCCGCACCCGTCGTGGTCGCCGGCCCCGACACCCACTGGTCAGGACATCGGGTGAGCCGCATCGAGCAGCTCGTCGCCGCCGCGGCCTGACCGAACCGAACTCGCAGCCCACCACCGATCCGAAGGAGACCCCGTCATGGCGCACCTCGCGTTCGACTACCAGCCCGACCACGACTTCATCGCCGCTCAGATCGAAGCGGACCTCGCCGCCGAAACCACCAGCGCCGTCGTCGTCCCCGGCCCCTGGAACATCCACCCGGCCGCCGACTCCACCGACACTCGGTAAGGCCAGGACGTCATGAGCGCATTACGGGCCGTCCCCGAACCCGAGCGGAACCCGAGCGACCCGGTCCTCGACCTCGCACCCGACGCCGCAGACCCCGGCGTCGACACCAGCGCCGGCCTCGACCCGCGGACCGACCCGGAATCGTTGACCCTCTGCGCGCTCATGTGGTCTACCGACAGCGCCGCCGCTGTCCGCGTCACCGACGCCCTGGTGCCGGCCGACTTCGCCGTGCCCGCCTACGCGGAACTGTTCACCGTCCTCGCCGACCTCGTCACCAGCGGACAGCCGCACGACCCCGCCTCCGTCGCCGCTGTCCTGCACCGGGCCGGGGGAGGGCAGAAGGATGCACCGCTGCGCCGAGCGCTGGCGGACGTCGTCACCGCCGACACCACCGGATCCTCCGCCGCCGTGCACTACGCCGACATCGTGCTGTCCCAGTCCTACCGGCGTTCGTTCCACATGACCGGACAGCGACTCATCCAGGCCGCCGAACAAGGTCCCGAGGACGAGCTGTTCGACTACATGGTCGAACTCGGTACTGCCCAGCGGGCAGCGTGGAAGCGGCTCAACACCTTCCGAGCCCTGGGAGCGCACGCATGAGGGCTGATCTCACCATCGATGACCGCTATTCCGAGGCCGACGGAACACTCACTATGGAAGGGCTCGAAAGAGGTCGGTGGCTCGATGCTGAGCGTGCCCACGGCGCGGACTGGGCCGAGCTCGCGGATCAGCTGGAGGTGCATGCCCGCGTTGCCCAATATTTGTATCGCACCTGGTGCGGCACGGGTGACGGTCCAGTTGGTGATGCGGAGTGCCTGCTGTTTTGACGTGCGATCCAGGTCATGCTGGGCGGGTTCGCAAGAGCGCGTGAACCGGGTGAGTTCATCACGAGCAGCAAGCACCTTCGTTCGGCGGGCGCTGTCTGCGACCGATTAGGTGAGTGCGAGGAACAGCTTTCTGAGTTCCGCTTCTGTCATGGGTTCCTGTCGTCACCCAGTTATGCATTTGCGTAGCCCGGTAGCGACAGTTTTGAATCCCGATTTATCGAGTGCGGGAGCGGCGGCGAGCTGAGTGACGACGTCCTTGCAATCGCGGCCGTTCTTGATCACCGAGATGACGCCGGTGAGCTGGCCGGGCCGTTGGCGCGCCGGAACAGGTTGAGTACCGAAGTAATGCCAGTCGATCCGGACGCGCCTGTCGTCGCCGCCAGCGCTTGCCGCATCCCGCGCCGGGGGGCGCAGCCGAGCACTCAGGCCGGGGTGCGCCGCTAAACCGTCACTACGACCGCCGTGCCCGAGCGGTCATGCCGTCGCCTGCTGGTCGTTCGAAGCGCTGTCGTCCGGTGCGGTGGAGGTATCGCTAGTTGTCGGCGCCGGTGTGGTTCTGCTGCGGCGGGGGGTGCTGCGTCGTGCGGGCCTGCGAGGAGCGGAGGAGGTGGGGAGGCCGGCGGCGCTGAGTTCGGCGGGGGTCCATCCTACGGCGACCGCGTCGCGGTACGCCTTCTCGAACGCTGTGTCCGCGATGGCAGCGGTTTCCCGTGCATCGGCAACCGCGGAGTGGGCGGCGGCGGCACCGATCGCGGCGTCGAACAGCATCTCGACGTAGCGGGTGCGGTTGTTGATCGCCGCTTGTGCGCGAGCGAGGACAGTGGACTTGTCGAGCGTCGTGATGGCAGACATGAGGGCCTTTCGAAATGGGAGCGTAGACCGGCATACGCAACAACCGCACAGGACCGATGAAACTGTCGTGCGGTGGTGTGCGGCGCTGGTGGTGATGGACGCTCGACCGTGACCCTCATCGACGGTCGAACAGTGACGACTGTAGAACACCGCACCGGAACGCACCACTCACAGTGGTGCGTTCCGGTACGTAGCGGCACGGGAAGGTGCCGCGGCTGCCGTTGCCAACCGACCCGTCGAGCAACGTGAGCGAGATGTGAAAAGGGCAGACCGCCGCGATGAACGTGAGCACCGCTGCGTCCGCGACGAGCGCGACGATGACAACTCCGCTAACGGCGAGCGCGCCGATTACGACGAGTGCGTAGGCGACGAACCCGACGACTCTGCGGCGGGTGTCGGGGCCGGCGGACGAGGAGTTGCAGCAGTCCTCGCCAGCGATAGCGAGCTGGGTGAGTATGAGCTTTCTCCCCGTCGATCTAATGATGCACACGAGCGGCGGATCAGTGCGGCGCGCAGGAGGTGTACACCGAAGGTCCGACTGAGCATTCTCAGAAGGGAGCAGGGGTACTAGGCGGCGGCTCGAATCCAGGTGGCCACGATGTGTCGGCATTCCACTCGATGCGGTCGAAACTGGCCTGCTCGAGATAGAGGGCGCCGCGTAATTGCGCGCCGGACAAGTTTGCGTCTTCTAGCTGGGCCGTACGCAAGTTTGTCCAGAACGCTGTGACACCGTGCAAGCTTGCAACCTTCGAGTCGGCGCCCGGGAACAGTGCGCCGGAAAGTGTTTGCGCGATCGAGCCGGGCGTTGAACAGATCCGCCTTCAGGCACGAGGTCGACAGGAGCTACGTTCCCCTTCTCCGGTTCGTCCGTCAGAACAGCGTCGGCTCGGTCGAGGCGACGGTGGGGGCCGCGAGCACAGCATGTAACCGGCGCTCGTCGTAACCCCCGGTGAGTGCATCACGAATTGCCACGGCCCGTCCGTACCGACCTCGAGGATCGCCGCCGGCAGGGGCGGGCCCGAAGTGCCGGCCGACCGCGACGGCGTGCGCGAGGTTAGACGCTTGGGTGCCGAGCTTGAGGTGCCCGTCGCCGACACGCACGCACAATGTCTCGTCGCAGTCGTGCTCACCGACGACACCGTCACCGAGGTCGCCGTGCACCAGCAGCAGCGATACGCGGTGCGCGGACAGGGTGCGTGGTGTGTCGTAGTCGGTGAAAGTGAACCGCCCATAGCCGTCCGGGTTCGACACCGCCCCGACGAAGTAGTGGCACCCTGGTGTGACGACGACTTTGGCGCGAAACCTGCGGATCGTCGTTTCCGGCATTGGGGCTTTCAGCGGCCGCCACGTCCACGTTGGTGGTGCGGGCGCGGTGGTGTTGGTGCCGACCGCGTCACCGAACAGCGCGAGCTGCGAGACCGGCCCCGTCACGGTTCGCCTATCAAATCGTTGCTTGGGGGAGTATGTGTTCCATCCGGCCAGACTGTGTCGTTGTCGAACTCCACGTCGGTGAGGTCCGCATCGGTGAGGTCGGCTCCGGTGAGTGTCGCCGAAGAAAGGTCAGCACCGGTGAGGTCGGCGTCGGTGAGCTTGGCTCCGGCAAGGTCGGCGCAGCCAAGGTCGGCGCCCATCAGCTTGGCGTCGTGTAGGTCGGCGCCGGCCAAGTTGGCGAACGAAAGATCAGCACCCGTGAGCTTGGCGAACGAGAGGTCGGCGCGCATGAGCTTGGCGAACGTGAAGGCAGCGTTCGTGAGGTCGGCGAAACTAAGATCGGCACCTTTAAGCTTCGCGTCTGAGAGCTTCGCGCCCATGAGGGTGGCGTGCGCGAGGTTAGCGCGGATGAGGTCGGCATTGGTGAGGTCGACGTATGCCAGTTGTGCAGCACTCAATAGAGGAGTGTGGCTTCGCCACGAGCCCTTCGATCCCGAATTACGTGTTGCTCGCGCATGCAGGCCGCGCGCGATCTGGCTGCGCACTGCGAGAAATGGCGCGGCCTCCTCGTCGTCAGGCGCAGGCCGTGTCTGAGGCGAGAGCAGGTACGACCGAAGCATCTCGACGCACACTCCACGTTCGTCGGTGTTGCCGAAGTCGTCCCAGTCGTCGGCGAGGGAGATCAGGGAGAACACGCCCGCCAGGCGGATGGTCGGTGCCGGGTCTGCGAGTTGCGCGGCACTTGCGGTGAACCGTGACCGAAACGCGCGTTCCTGTTCTCGCTTTTCGGTGCGCTCCGCTTTGCGTTGTTCGTGTTCGAGCTCGGCCGCTGCGTGCAAGCGGGTCTTGTCGGCGATGAATTCGTTACTGACACGCGTGCGGTGCGTTCCGTAGTAGGCGAGTCCACCGGCTGCGAGAACGCCAAGACCGCCAAGCACGGTTCCCTGCCCCGGTGTCAATGGCGTCTGGACGATCACCGATGCGACGAGCGATGTCGCCGACGCTCCTAGCAAAATCGTGCTTGCTGTCCTGAGCAGACGGACAGTAGGTGACCACCGAGCCGGACGTGCGGGCTCGGGGACCGAGGTTACTGAGTCAGTGTTGGTATCCGGATCCGGATCCGGATCACTGTTCGAGCTGCCATGGGTCATGTTTGACCGCCTTCATCGGACGGGCCGTCATCGGTGTCGATGGCGAGTAGTGCGAGCAGCTTGCGGGCGTCGCCGAGAGTGATGCCGACCAGTGTGGCGGCGGCGGTCACCGTCCCTTCCCGGTCGCGAATCTCCGCCAGTGCCCGCGCCATCGTCAACCGCGCCGCGTCGATCGTCTCGGCGGCGGTGAAGTAGTCGGTCAGTGAGACCATGTTCGCTTCGTCGCGCACCCGCCGTGCGGCGATCACCGCTTGGTTCGCCGCGCGGGCCCGCGCCCTCGCGCTCTGCCGTGTGCCGGTCGCCGCCATGTCGACACCGTAGCCCCACGATCCGACATTCTCGCCATTCCTGACACAAGTTCTACCCACAGCGTCGAATTCGCAATTATCAACCCATCCCACAGGCCAGTCCACCCCACATCCATACTTTCCAGCCCTCTGCCGTCTGCACAGCCCACACACCTCATGCACTAAGGCCAGGTCTGCGTTTTCGCTGGTAGAGTCCGCGTCTGTGATGGGTCTGCACAAGTTGACCGCCGGGGACGGGTACGAGTACCTAACCCGGCAGGTCGCGGCTGCCGATTCCACCGAGCGCGGGGCCGCATCGCTGGCCGATTACTACTCCGAAAAGGGCGAGTCACCCGGCCGCTGGGCCGGGGCGGGACTGGCGGAGCTGGGCTCGGTCGCCGAGGGGCAGCAGGTCTCCGAGGCGCAGATGAAGGCACTGTTCGGCGAAGGCCTGCACCCGAACGCCGACGTGATGTTCGAGATCGCCATCGCCCGGGGCGCCTCGCAGGCCGACGCGGCGCGCGCCGCCCGGCTGGGTCGAGCGTTCAAGATCGACTCCGGTGCCACGGCGTACCGGGTGGCGTGCGCGGAGGCGTTCGTCGAGCACAACCTCACGCGCGGCGAGAAGTGGAACGCGCCGATCGAGACGGCCGAGCGTGCGCGTCTGCGCACCGACGTCGGCACGAGGATGTTCACCAAGGAGTTCGGGCGACCGCCGGCCGACGAGCGGGAACTGTCGGGGTGGGTGGCGAAGATCGGCCGCCAGAAGACCACGGCTGTCGCCGGCTTCGACCTGACCTTCACTCCGGTGAAGAGTGTGTCCGCACTCTGGGCGGTCGCACCGCGGGAGGTCTCGCAGCAGATCGAAGCGGCGCACGAGAACGCGATCGCCGCCGCCGTGCAGTACCTGGAGAAGCACGCGTGCTTCACCCGCGTCGGCACCGGGGGAGTCGCGCAGGTCGATGGCAACGGCCTGATCGCCGCGCAGTTCACCCACCGCGACTCGCGCGCCGGGGATCCGAACCTGCACACGCACGTCGCGATCAGCAACAAGGTCGCCACGACGTTGCCCGACGGGACGACGAAGTGGTTGGCGCTCGACGGGGCCGCGCTCTACCGCAACAACGTTCCCGCCTCCGAGGTCTACAACACCGTCCTGGAAGCGCAACTGCGCGAGCGCATCGGTGTGCGGTTCACCGAGCGACCGTCGGCGGATCGGTCGAAGCGCCCCGTGCGCGAGATCGACGGAATGGACGACCGACTGGCCGAGCGATGGTCCTCACGCAGCGCGGCGATCAAGACGCGCACCGCCGAGCTGGCCCGCACTTTCCAGGCCGACCACGGACGCGAACCGTCCGCCATCGAAGCGATCTCCCTCGCGCAGCAGGCAACGCTGGAGACGCGCGCGGCGAAGCACGAACCGGTCAGCCACGCCGAGCAGCGCGGCGGGTGGCGCAGCGAAGCGGTGCAGATCCTCGGCTCCGAGGAGGCGCTGTCCGAGCTGGTCTCCTCCATCACCGGACGCGCCGCGGGCGCACCGTTGACGGACTTCGATGCGCCGTGGGTCGGCACGGTCGCGGACGACGTCGTGGCCACGGTCTCGCGTGCCCGTTCACGCTTCCTGCGGCACAACATCCGCGCCGAAGCGGTGCGGCAGGTGCGCACCTACAACCCGCCGACCGAACGCATCGACGCACTCGTCGAAGCGATCACCGACGCCGCGTGCGCGGAAGGAACCTCGATCGACCTCTCCGGTGCCGCCGATGTGGACCCGGCCGCCGAGATCGCACCGCAGGCGATGCGCCGACGCGACGGACTCGACGTCCACACCCGGCACGAGTCGCAGTTGATGACCACCGCGGCCGTGCTCGACGCCGAAGCGCGCATCGTCGCCCTCGCGCAGCGCGACGACGGTGTCGCCGTAGCCGACGAGCACGTGGAGATGGCGTTGCTCGAAAGCGCGGCCAACGGCCGTGACCTCAACGCCGGGCAACGTTCGCTGGTGCGGGCGATGGCCACCTCGGGTGCGAAGTTGCAGCTCGCGCTTGCCCCCGCGGGCACGGGCAAGACCACGGCGATGAACGCGTTGACGCGGTCGTGGCAGAACGCCGGTGGCCGTGTCGTCGGGTTCGCGCCGACCGCCGCGGCCGCCGCCGTGCTGCGTCAAGACATCTTGACGACGACGGACACGTTGGCGAAGTTCGTCGACATCACACGACGCCTCCGCGACGGCCGACCGGTGACGGTGCCCGCGTGGTACTCCGCGATCGGGGAGAACACTCTGGTCATCGTCGACGAGGCCGGCATGACCGGCACGCTCGACCTGGACGAGGCGGTGTCCGCGCTCGCCGAACGCGGCGCGACGGTCCGGTTGATCGGCGACGACCAGCAGCTCGCGTCCGTCGCATCCGGCGGTGTGCTGCGCGACATTCACGACCGCGTCGGCGCACTGTCGCTGTCGCAGGTGGTGCGGTTCCGCGACAGCGCCGAAGGTGCCGCATCGCTCGCACTGCGCGAGGGCGACGACGCCGCGCTCGGTTTCTACATCGACCACGGCCGCGTCCACGTCGGCTCCATCCGCGCCGCCACCGACGACGCCTACACGGCGTGGACCTCCGACCGCGACGCCGGCAGGGACGCGATCATGCTGGCCCCGACCCGCGAACTCGTCGCCGAGCTGAACACCCGCGCCCGTACCGACCGACTGGACGCCTCCGACAGCCCCGTCGGCCGGGAAGCGCCCCTCGCCGACGGGCTGTTCGCCAGCATCGGCGACACCGTCCGCACCCGATCCAACGACCGACGCAACCCGCTCTCGCAGACCGACTGGGTCCGCAACGGCGACCGGTGGATCGTCGAGGACATCCTCGTCGACGGCGCGCTGCTGGTGCGGCACCTCGAACTCGGTCGCACCGTCACCCTCGACGCCGACTACGTGCAGAGCGCGACCGAACTCGGCTACGCCGGAACGGTGCACTCCGCGCAGGGCTCGACCGCCGACACCTGCCACGTCATCGCCACCGGAGACGAGACGCGCCAGCTCGCGTACGTCGCGCTCACCCGCGGCCGGCAGGAGAACCACCTATACCTCGCGACAGCGTCCGAGGGTGATCTGCACACCGCGATGACCGAACGCGGGCTGCTCCCACCGACCGCCGTCGACGACCTCCGCACGATCCTGCGCCGCGATGGTGCGCAGGTATCGGCGCACTCGACGTTGGCGGCCGCGAACGACCCGCACCTGAACCTCTCACCCGCCGCACGCGCCTACGACCACTCCGTCGCCGCCGGCGCAGAGGCGCACCTCGGCGCCGAGGTGATGGCCGCGGTCGACGTCGCCGCCGAGGAGGAAGTGCCCGGCCTGACCGACGAGGCCGCATGGCCGACGCTGCGCGGACACCTGGCCGTCATCGGGGCGAGCGGCCGCGACCCGGTGCAGGCGCTGCGCACCGCAGTGCGGTCCAAGGAACTCGGTTCCGCACTCGACAAGGCGGCGGTCCTCGACTTCCGACTCGACCCCAAGGGGCAGCACTCCGCCGGCGTCGGGCCGTTGCCGTGGCTGCCGTCGGTGCCGGAGGTGCTCCGCGACAAGCCCGAGTGGGGCACATACCTCGACGCCCGCGAGAAGTCGGTCACCGCGCACCGCGCCGCCCTCGCCGCCGACGTCCGCACGTGGACACCGACTACCGCCCCGGTGTGGGCGCGCGCGTTCCTCGGCGCCGAGACCGACACTGCGCTGCTGACCGACCTCGCGGTGTTTCGCGCCGCCCACGACGTCGACCCCGCCGACCGCCGACCCACCGGACCCGCGCAGTACGCCGCCGCGTCCCTCGAGGCCCAGCAAACGCTCGATCGACGAGCCACGAAGGTCATCGGGTCCGGCAACGACGCCGTCGGTCGGTGGCGACCGTTCGTCGACGAGCTCGACCGTCACATCGCCCGCGACCCGTACTTCCCGGTCCTCGCCGACCGCCTGTCCGCTGCTGCCCGTGCGGGTATCGACGTGCACGCCCTGGTGCGGTCCTCGCTCGGCCAGGCACCGCTTCCGGACGAGCTTCCCGCCGCCGCCCTGTGGTGGCGTCTGTCGAGCGAGCTGTCGGTGGCCGCGCTCGAGGCGGACGGCACCGGCTCCGACCTCGACCCGTCGTGGGCACCGGTGCTGACCGAACTGGTCGGCATGAACGCTGCGGTGCGCGTCATGTCCGACCCGTCCTGGCCTGCGCTGGTGGCAACCGTCGACGCCGCCGACCCGAGCATGTGGACGCCCGGCCAACTGCTCGGCACCGCCTACGAGTTCCTGCACGGCGGCATCGACCCGGTCGATCACGGACTGACCATCCCCGCACACGAGCTTGCCCAGGCGCTCACCTGGCGCGCCGAGATGCTGGTGCGCGAGAACCACCTCGCCCGCACCTACATCGGCCCCGACGTCGAACCGCTCTCCGCCGAGGACGAGGAAGCCCTCGCACCCGTCGACGAGGCGATCGGCGACACCGCGAGCGACGTCCTGCCGCCCGAGTTCGCCGACCCCGGCACGCTCCCCGCACGAGTCAACGCCGCAGGGCCGGTCGACGACGCGTCCCCGTCGATCCCCGTCGAGTCGGACGCCGACTACCTCGCGTCCCTCGACGCCCTGGACGCACCGAGCGAGTACGACGACACGCCGCCCCCGGAGTACGACGGGTACGACACCGAACCCGTCGCCGAGCCGGACGCCACCCCGCTCGACACACACATCGACGTCGAGCACGACGACGCCGCAGTGGACCCGTTCGACGCGATGCTCGACGACGCCAGGGTCGCCCTGCCGTACCCGACGGTCACCCGCGACGAACGCATCAGGCTGCTGCGAGCCGACCTCGACGAGGCCACTGCCCAGCACCGGGCGCTGCGTGCGGCGATCGCCGACGGCACCAGCCCCGCGATGGCGCACAGTGCATCACTGGTGATCGCGATGCAGGAGCGCGCCGACCGGCAGAAGCCGGCGCGGGTGGCGATGCTCGACGCCCGCCAGGACTGGACGGACGCCGCATTCGAGGCCGAAGCGCTCTGGCACCACATCGACACCGTCGTCCGCGGCGACGTCGCCGCAGCCGTCGCGGCCGCCGGTGACGACGAGGACGCCCGACTGCTCGCGCAGCGCACGTTGGACTGGGAGGTGTGGCGAGCCGGACACGCCGACGACGCCGCAGCCGTCGCGCGGGCCCGCGCCGAGGTCGCCGCCGCCGAGTACGAGCGCGTCACCGCTGCTGACGGGGGAGCGGTGACCAACATCGACGTCATCGCCGCCCGCGGCGCCGCGGAGGACATCGACCTCGGTGTGCTCGCCGACCTTGAGGCCGAGGCCGGCCGCATCGAGTCGGCGCTGTGGCGCGCTGAGGCCGCCGCCCGTCGTGAAGCGATGGAGGCACCCACTCAGGTGCCCGTCGTGGGCGCTGAACCTCCACTGAACGTGGCAGGAGAAAACGTCACGGTCCCCGAGACCGTGCAGTCGGCAGCGCCCGCCGTCGAGGACGCGTCACAGGTCGAGCCGGAGGTTGCACTGTCGGCGGCCGACGCCGAGCTGCTGGCGCGGATGCAGCAGGACCCGATCCGCCTCGTGCCGGACGCAGACCTGGCTGCGTTCGTCGACCGCGCCGGTCGCGGACGCACCGAGCCCACCGTCGTCGACGACACCGAGAAGCTCTACGCCCACCTCGCCGAGCAGGCCGCGGCCATCACCGCAGCCCGCGAACTCGACGCCGAGCTGCGCCGCATCACCGCAGACCATGATGCAGCGCGCACCGAACACGCCACGCTGTCCGACCAGTTGGCCGGGGCCAAGCGACGTGACCGCAAGACACTCGAACCCGCCGTCGAGGACGCACGGACACGGGTCGACCGCCTCGCCCGCCAGGTCCGCGACACGAAGCGCGCCGCAGCGGACGCGGCCGGCCGGGTGCGGGCCGAGACCAACGAGTGGTCGGCGATCACCGCCCGCGCCACCGACCCGCAGCGCCGTACCGCGGACCTCACGGCCGCCGCGGTCTTCGACACCGCCATCGCCGAACAGCGCCGCCGTCTCCGCGCCATGACGCTCGCAACGGAGCGTCATGATGCCGAACAGCGCCTCCGCGCCGTCAACGCCACGACTCGCGGAGCTGAAACGTCAGCGATCGACGGCGTCACCGACATCGAGAACAGGACCGCCACGGAGCCGGTCGATCCGGGAACGCAGCGCAACAATGCGCGTGCCCTCGCCGCCGCACCCGCTCCCGGCCACGGACGAAGCCACGCTGACGCACGCCGCGAACGGCCAGAGCACGATCAGCACCGGAATGACATCCAACTTGACCATGACCTCGGGAGTTAGAGGTTCGGACCGACAGCGGTGCGAGAGCCACTGGCGTACGAGGGTGAGGCAGCACGAAGGCCCCGCGGCATCGCCGCGGGGCCTTCGTGCTGTTGGGCGGAACGTCAGCTGCAGTACCCGACTTTCGTCCCCCCGTAGTTCGTCAGCGGGACGCGGAAGCAGAGGGGAGCTTCACGGTTGCGGTTGTACTGCCACACCTTGTCCACAACGCGAGCGCAGAGCGGATCGAAGAACCAGTAACCCGCCAGGCCGCCGACGGAGCTTGGCAGCTTGATCTTGGCGAGCGGCAACTTCGATCCGACGAAGGCCGAGCAACCCGCGATGGCAGATCCTCGGGTTCCGTCGTAGGTGGCGTTCATAGCCGCGAACACACTCTTCGGAATCTTCCCCACGACGACCGGCTGACGCGTGCTGTCTAGCTCGAGCCGGATGTATCCAGCATCGGAGCTCGACGGCGCGGCGGAAGCGCTGCCGGCGGCAGCCAGCAGCAATCCGAGTGCGGCCATGACGATGAGCCCCATCGTCAGGATTCGCCGGACAGCAGTCGGCGTGTTCGTGGAGGCGGGGGAGGCGGTCAAGACGAGAGCCGATTGTGTCGACTCGGGGTTCGTATCCATCGGAATGGTTCCTCTCTCTCGCAGCTCCGGCTGAGCTGTTGAGATCACGATGCACCCGCTGGACGCAGATAGCACCAGGGAAAGCGAACCCCGTCAAACTGATCAGTACGCACTCGTCTGTGGGAGGTAAGCAACCACGGTGAGCACGTCCAGAATTTTCTTTACGCATGAGAGCACGACGGCTGGACGTATGTACGAGTCTCGACACTCACTCACGAGAGGCTGTCCACATGAGCGCGAAGCGCGACGAAATTCTCGACAACGCTGAAGCGGAGTTGAACAAGCGCATCACCGCAGGGAACCTGAACCTGGCCGACCTAACGGTCGCCCATCTAGCGAAACCGGTGTCCAGGACCACCGCTAACGGCTACTTCAAGGACCCCTATGACGTCTGTGCGGCGCTCGTGCGCCGACACCGTCTCGCCGGTAGTGCGGACAATGAGATCCCTGAACTCATCAAGCAGGGTGCGGCAGTGCACTACAGACGCGTGTCCCGCGAGCCGGAGGCACTGCTCGAAGCTGGCCTGCGCAGACCGAGGAAGTCACTCGGCGAAGCCACGAACTTGTTCAACCAGACCGAGCGATCCCCGAACGTTCTGCACCGCATCAGGGCGGCCACCTACCTAGCCGAAGCCCGTATCCAGGCGTCGCTCGAAGAAGGCACTCCCGAGGCCAAGCGTTCGATGCTCGAGTCGGCATGGCAGACCGCCGAGTACGGGCTCAATCTGGTCAGGGAGGACGAGAGGGACCACACCGAAGCTGCGCTCGAGTGCGCGACCATTGCGGCACACGCGGCTCGCCTACTGTCCCGAGACGACGAGGTGGAACTTCGATACCTCTCCTACGTCTCGGAGTACAAGACCCGGGAAGCGGAATTCGCCGACCGCCTTCACCTGTTCTCGCGAGCAGCGGTCGCCAGATTCCACTCCGAGCGTGCGGGCGCGCTCATCAAGAATGACGCGCACAGGTCGCTGCGGGCCTTCAAGTCCGTCACCGATGCGTTGATGAAGGCAAAGGCTGACGGTGAATCGATAGAAGCGCGCTATCTCAACATGCTCATTTCGCGTCTGTGCGCGCACGAACTGGCTCATCCGGACGATTTCGACGCCGAGTCGAACGAAGTCCGTCGCAACCTCGTGCATCTGTATGGGAAGAACGTAGCGGCACGAAAAACCGCTCAACTCCTGATCGATGTGGTGAAGAGTGCTCCCAGCTACGAGATCGACGTGAGTAGCGTCAACATGGTGCGTCTCGGAACCTTCGGCGCTGTCGGACACCTGTGCACTGCTCGGTTGCTGCGACGCCTCTACGAACGTGCCCTCACTGCCGCAGAAGAGGAAAGCGACACCTCCACCGCTTACGTTACGAACGGGGAGGCGCTCCTGACGGGGGCACTGGCTGTGCAGCCACGAGAGTATCTCGTGGCCGCGCTCGACTACTTGCAGCGTTCGCGAGACGGAATGCGCAAGTCCGGTCCCTCGGGCGTGCTGCGCGCAGAAGCCGAGCAAGAACGACTCGACTTGATGCATGACGGCGCGGACCAGATGTCACAGTCGGAGCTCGAACTTCCCGAGATGTCGATGGAGACCATTACGAAGCTGGTCAAAGTCATTGATCAGCTCGTCATGATAGGGCTTGTCCGGCGCGGTTCCGGGCTCCGACAACTGAACAAATTGATGCTCACCTTGAGTCCGGTGTACGAGTACGTCAAGGGCGGATCATCCGACGTGACAACGACTTTCCATAAGAACACCGACGGGTGATCCCGAATTGCGAACAACGAGCACGGTGTGCCGTACCCACCTGAGATACCAGCAGCAGGAAGACCCGCCGAACCGTCAGCTTCAATGACGGCGCAGCGAGTCTCACCGCAGGCTGACCGGGGCCGGGGGCCTGACTCTGATCACTCCAATTCTGGTCCGGTGTCGCGTCCGGGCTCGGTCGTGTCCGGTGGCGGTGTTCGCCACCCTCCCTCGGTCGGTCCCGTGTCGGGGCCTCGGTATTCCGGTGGGTCCGACAGTCCGCGGCGCAGGTGGTCCGGGTCTGCGACGTCGGTGCCAGGCGCGTTCGATTGCGTGCCGGCCCTCACCTCGGCGTCGAGTTCGGCTTGTCGCATCATGGCGCGGACGTCGTCCGCGGTCTCCATTCCGAGTTCTTCGACGAGCGCAGGGGTGGGGTTGAGCATCAGCGACCAGCCTTCTTCTCGTCCCTTCGCTGCGGCGCGTTCTGCGCGGGCTTCGTTGCGCGCGATCGCTTCGGGGCTGGTCTCGGATTCCTTGATCTCGCGGCGGATGCGCGAGACCTCGTCCGACAGGTCCTTGAGCTGGCGGGCTTTGGGGAAGTCGGAGAGCTCCGTCAGCTCCAGGTCGTCGAGGCGGTGGGCGTCACGGTCGAGATCGCGCTGGGCTTTCGCCAGGTCGGTGTCGACGGTGTGGGCCATGTTCTCCACGCGGGTGAGCAGACCGAGCGCGTGCTGGCTGCGGTCGCTGTCACCGATGCGCGCATACAGCGCCGCCGCGTCGATGGACTTCATGGACGACCCGAGCGCGGAGAACGAGAGGAACAGCGAGTTCTCCTGCGCAGGGCGCCGGGCCTCGATGGGAAATCCGCTCATCTCCGCCACGGTGACCGACTTCGTCAACCCCTCGCCCTTGAGCGATGCGTGCGTGGCTTGCAGCGCCGTCACCATCGCCGCGGCCGCCTCGCTTCGCTGGCCGTAGAACCTGCCGCGCACTGTGATGCCGGGCCACTGTTCGGCCTCGCGCCGTGCTCGCAGCTTCGGGGCCGCTTCCCCCAGCATGGCGATGCGCTCACGTGCCCGCGGGACCTCCCGGCGCAGCCGGTCACGGTCACGTTCGATGGAGCGTTGCTCGGCGAAGTGCGAGTCGGCTTCGGACTGGAGCTCCTGGAGCTGCGAGTCCAGTTCGATCTGCCGGATGTACCGATCATCGCCGGTGGCGAGGGCTTTGGTCATCGCCGAGTTCTCCGCGAGGGAGTCCGAGTCGAGGTCGACCACCCGGCGCATCGTGCGGTCGGCCTTCTTGAGCTGTTCGATGAAGTGCGCCTTGCGGTGCACCGTCTGCCACATGACGGTGTCGAACGTCTTCTCCGCGACGTAGTTGAACACCTTGACCCGGGCGTTCTGGTTGCCCTGCCGGATGATTCGGCCCTCACGCTGTTCCAGGTCCGCCGGTCGCCACGGCACGTCGACGTGGTGCAGTGCGACGGCCCGGTCCTGAATGTTGGTGCCGGTGCCCATCTTCTCGGTGGACCCGAACACCACCGACACCCGCCCGGTGCGGCACATCTCGAACAACGGCGCCTTCTCCGACGGCTTCGGGTAGTCGTGGACGTAGGCGATGCCCGCGGGGTCCATGCCGCCGGCGATCAGCTCCTCGCGGATGCCGTCGTAGATCGACCAGGAACCGTCCGCTTTCGGGGTGGACCGGTCGCAGAACACGATCTGCAACGCCCCCGGTGTCGGGTGCGGTTCCCCACCGGAGTCGAGGTAGGTGTTCTCGCGGGTGTCGTTGTGCACGGCGAGGATCCGCTCGGCGACGATGTGCGCCCGCGAGTTGGCCGGGGGAGCGGCGTCGAGGTGCGCCACCCGCGGGTCGAGGGTGGCGTTGCGGCCGTCGTTGGCGACCTTGAGGGAGTTGTCGATGTCGGGCCTCTTGGCGTCGGCGTTGTCGGCGCGGTACCCGAGGTCGGCGATGAAGTCCTGCACCTCCAGGGCCGGAATGAACGTGACGTCGGTGTTGCGGCCGCCGTCCTTGACCGGCAGGTTCGCCGGCACCTGATCGCGTGTCACGGCGTCGGTGTAGACGCTGGTCATACCGATGAGGTCACCGACGTTGGTGAACTCACCGACCCGGGTGACGGCCCGCAGCCGCGATCCGGACGAGTTCAGCTCGACGCGCTCGACGGTGTCGGTGAACGTCGACCCCCAGTCGTTGATCTGCCCGACGCCGGCG